>WGCX01000161.1 GCA_015493575.1 Desulfobacteraceae bacterium
CAACAAATATGGAAACTCTTATTTAAAAAATAATTTATCCGGCTTTATTTCAAATAAATGGCGATTTTCCAGAACCGAATTTTCCAGAACCGCTGAGAATTGATATTTACCACATCATGAATATTCTGACCAGATCTTTTTTTAGGCTATTTTTAAAAGGACAACTCATATCTTTTCACTGTAGTAACCGGTATTTGACAGGGTCCAATGCTACAGAGGAGAAACTTAAAAAAATAATAAGTTAAAATATTTGACAAACGCCATATAAAACCTGTAAATATACTGCTTAAATCATATTTGACAAGATCCATGGCAGACTCTCGTGGCAAGAGCCTGTTATGGTAGAAATCAGGTGCAGTATTTTCACCGGAAACCAAAGCAAAATGACTATGTGTTGGGGGAAAGGAGAAGAACTATTCGTTTGGATGACGGGGTAATTTAAAACTGAAAATTGTACTTAAATTTTTAAGTGGCTCCCGTAGCTGTAAAATTTTTATTTGATCATAAAGAAAAAAATTATAATGGAGGAATAGATGAAAAAGATTGTTTTGTTTTTGATTATAGCGGCTGTTATATCCCTGCCGCTTGCCGGCACAGCGTCTGCCTTTTCTTTTAATTTTCACGGCAGTATGCTTAACACCATGACAAGTACCAATAATACAAATACATTAAAGAATGAACTGAAATCAGGGACAACCGATGTTTTCAGTAGCACTGCCCTCGGAAAAACCAGTAATTACTGGAAAACTGCCCTTGATGAAGGGGATACAACTCAATATGCCAAAACTAAGGTTAGACTTCGTTTTGAAGGTACAACCGACGATGGAAGGGCAAAAATTGTATATGGTTTTGAAGGAGGCGGTTATTACTGGGGGGATAATAACTTTGATCTTTCAGGAGATTCAACAACAACTGAAACCCGTTTTGCCTATGCCCAGCTTTCAGCGCTTAACGGAAAATTCACTGCAGGGCTCCAGAAAACAGGCCTCAACCAGTGGGTATGGACGGAAACAGCTTCAGGCCTTAAATACCAGACAGATATTAACGACTGGAAATTTACTGCAGCATGGTTCCGCGGCTATGATGCCTTTGGAAGAACAAATAAAGTCTCCACAAATAATAACGACGATTTCTTCTTTTTAAAGGCAGATGGTAAAGTCAATGAAAATCTCAAACTTGGTTTTTTCGGACTTTATGATAACCTTAAGCAGGAAAAAAAATATGCAAGCAACTACAGTGCTAATTATTACTGGCTTGGAATTACAGGTAAATTCAAAACCGACAGAATCTTTGGAAATTTTGATGCCATTTATAACGGCGGTACCATAAATCCCGATAAAGGACTTGGCAAAAACATCGATCGTGACGGCTACCTTGGCAATTTAACTGTGGGGTATAAGGTAAACGATAAATTCAAGGTCTCTTTAAATGGTCTGTATGTAAGTGGAGATGATAATCCAAATGACAGCAATGCCGATAATTTTGATTCCGTTGATGTGGATATCAAATGCGGAATTGTTCTTTTTACAGGAGACTCACTGACAGGAAAGGCAGATAATTTTGTATCAGATGGCCCTCTTATCAATGACAAGGGGCTTATCAATATTGCACTTCAGGGCGAATACAAAATTGATGCAAAAAACAAGGTCAGAGCTGCCGTGCGCAAGCTGTATTCTGCAGAAGATCTTGATTATATCGCAGGTAAAAAGAAAGATAATGATATCGGGTATGAATTTGATCTGTGGTATTCTTATAAATTTAATAAGAACGTGGCACTTAAAGCTGAATTCGGGTATCTTGCGACAGGAGACGGTGCAGACCAGCTTACAGCAGATGGTCATGCTGATTCCGGTATTTATCAGACAAGTGTGGGTATGGTTTTTAAATTCTAATTTTATATGGCATTTTTATGAAAAACAGCTCGTAAATCATTACGTTCTATTTATAAATTTGTCAGAATCTTTGATTTGTTGAGGCGGATCCGGGCAAATCCGGACCCGCCTCATGGCCGTTGCATAAATATTTATAAGATTTTTTTAAAAATGAATATTCTTTCGCTTGTTGCAGGTGGCTTATCATTTAAGTCATGAGATTGATTAAATTTTCATGAGCCTTTTAAAATACCCAGAAAAAAACCGGTGGCACAAGTCATCGGTTTTTTTAGGTTGAATATTTTTCAGATGCATTTAGGGAACTTCCAAAAAATCATATACGCATCCTGTTTGCCCTTTTGCCCGTTTTCTCTGTTGTGATAACAGGCACATAGTTCGACTATGCACCTGTCATCACGCCTTGAAAACGAACAAAAATACTGCACATTATACGTATATTATTTTCTTCCAGTTCCCTTATAGTGATTTTGAGTGGAGATTTAACATTCATATTACTCTTAACAAAGGAGTTAAATTTTGCGTTACAAACAAAAAAAGATATTTTTAATTATCCTTGTCTTATGCCTTATTTTGCCAATACCTGCCTTTTCCCAGCCTTCATCAATTGCAAATAAAATAATAGATGACCTGAGCGAGATCCAGGGCGTTTTTATAAAAACTTTGCAAAATAGAACCCTTATTAATAAAGGATTTAAGGATAATGTAAAAAAAGGTGATCTCTGGACAATTTTTTCCAAAGGGGAAAAGATAATTGACCCTTCAACTGGTAAAGACCTCGGCTCTTTCCCGATTCCAGCAGCTGTGTGCAGGGTAAAAAAGGCTGAAGCTTCTTTTTCAGAGGTGCAGGTGAAAAAGTTTAATGACCAGAATAATAAAAAACCTTATAAAATAAAATCAGGTGAAACAGCTTCAAGGTTCAGTGATGTTGATGCTGTTTTCATGGATCTCGGAGGAAAAAATTATTCTCTGTACAAAGCTGTAAGAGCTGGCCTGCCGTCATTAAACTGGAAAGGTTATAAAAGAATAAACAAAATATCCTCTGCATCGCCCACGGCATATAGTGTGCTGATTTTAGCTGAAAAAAACCAGGTCACTGTCTGGAGCGGGGGCGAGATACTGATGTCAGAAAATTTTCCTTCATTAGGCGGAACTGTAACAGGTCCATCTTCCATTTCTTCCGGAACTCCTGTTTCTGCCATGCCAGCTGTTTCTGCCATAAAACCTGCTGCTGTTCCCGGCACAGCAAAAAATCCTGTTGCTGCTCCCGCTGAAAAAGCAGGTGCATCTCCTGTTTTACTGCCTGCACAACCCATTGTTCCCCCTGAAGCAACAATTAAAAACGGGCAGAAAAAACCCATGAATTTACTGACTCCGGGCCTTGCATCCAATATAAAAATCAAGAAATACAGATCTGCAGGAAGTATTGATAAAATAGTTCTGGACATGGGTATTATTGCACCTGACAAAAATGACTCTCCGTTCTTTGTTTATTTAAGCGGACAGACGATCTTTGCTGACAGCATTGACGGCAAGAAACACTATAAATATAAATACGACGGTTTTGGTGAAATTCTTAATATGATAACCGGCAACAACCATATTATTGCGCTGAATATCTTTGTTAAGGATGAAGGGATGCAGTCCAGGATTCTCTCCTTTGAAAACGGCAGATTTAATGTCATAGCCCAGGATATCAGTTATATTCTTTCCATGGTGGATACTGATGGAGACGGAGTAAACGATGCTTTGTACGGCCAGGAATTTGATGATGAAAACTTTCTTGGAACAAACACTTACCTGTTATCCATGGAATCCGGAAGAATTAAAAGAATCAGCAAAATAAAGTCTCTTCCATCTTTTAACATTATGGGGGCTTTTATATGTGATTTTAATCACAATGGTATAAAAGATATCGGTTTTTACAATGCAGGCCGCAAATTTGTCATTTATGAGAATGATAAAGAGATATGGGAATCTTCTTCCCTGCTCTGCGGTTCGGTTAAAACCATACTTTACGATGACCCCTTAAGCAACTTTGACGCTCCAAAACAAATTTCAATCTGGTCCATGCCTGCCATAATAAATTTAAACAACAGGTATTTTGCAGCTGTACCTGCAAATGAATCAGGCCTTTTAAGCGTTATTGGAGGTGGCCCTGAGAAAGGAGGACTTGGAATACTTTCCCTGCAGGATAATAATTATATATTACGCAAAATTGACTCTCAATTCCAGGGTGCAATACAGTCTGTTTTCGCATACAATAATGAACTTTATATAAGTGTTGTCCAGGGAAACTTTTTTACAGGACAGGGCACAACAAATATACTTGCTGTACCTTTAAAGGAAGTTACCGGGGAATAGCTGATTTGTAAAACAAATATGGATAAACAGGGAAAAAATTCAGGGCACATATACACGGTCTCAGAGCTTAATGGACAGTTAAAAAAACTTCTTGAAGAACAATACCCGTTTATATGGATTACAGGAGAAATTTCAAATTTTTCCCTTCCTGCTTCCGGGCATTCATATTTTTCCCTGAAAGACAATAATTCCCTTATAAACTGCGTAATGTTCAAAAATCAGAGAAGGCGGCTGAAATTTGCTCCTGAAAACGGTATGAAAATCACCGGAATGGGCAGACTTTCCCTTTATGAACCAAGGGGATCATACCAGATCATCCTTGAACATCTTGAGCCTGAAGGTGCAGGTGCACTTCAGATGGCTTTTGAGCAATTAAAAAGAAAACTTTCAAAGGAAGGGCTTTTTGATGAGAGCCTTAAGAAACAAATTCCCTTTCTTCCCTTGAAAATAAGCGTGATAACATCGGGAACCGGAGCTGCCGTCAGAGATGTCATTAATGTCAGTAAAAGAAGGTTTCCCGGCATTTACCTTGAAATTGTTCCTGTAAAAGTCCAGGGCAGTGAAGCTGAACATGAAATTTCCCATGCCATTGCAATGGTAAATTCCATGGGAAGCTCTGATCTTATTATTCTGTGCAGGGGCGGAGGCTCTATTGAAGACCTTGCAGCCTTTAATTCGGAACGGGTTGCAAGGGCTTTATATGACTCTGTTATTCCTGTAATTTCCGCTGTGGGACATGAAACAGATTTCACAATTGCTGATTTTACTGCTGATCTTCGTGCTCCAACGCCATCGGCTGCTGCAGAGCTTGCCGTTCCCGATGTAAAAGCCCTTAAAAAAAATATCTTTGCCCTTGAGAAGAACATGTTAAGGGGATTTGGCCATTATTTTATACTTTTAAAAAATCAGGTCAATGATCTGAAATCAAGATTGAAAAGTCCTGCAGGAATCGTTGACGATATGCAGTTCAGGCTTGAAGATATTGATACAAGATGCAGAATTTCCATGGAAAAACTGATTATTCTACATAAAGAAAAGCTTGAATGGTTTGATAAATCGCTGTATGCAAATAATCCAGGCAAAAATATTTTAATGCTGAAAAAAAATAGTAATAATCTCATCTCAAGGCTTAAAACAGGTATGACCGGTATTATTAAGCGCTGCAGAGCAGAACATGACATGCTTAATGCAGGGCTTACAGCTCTCAGTCCTGCGGCTGTACTTGAAAGGGGCTATAGCATTACAAGACAATATCCGGAAAAAACCGTCCTCTTAGATTCAAAAATGACTGCAACAGGAAATATGATTGAGGTAATCCTTGCAAAGGGAACTCTTTTGTGTCAGGTGAAGGAGAGAAATGGCAAAGAAAAAAACATTTGAAGAAGCAATGGAACAATTGGAAAACATTGTCAAAGAACTTGAATCAGGCAGACTGCCCCTTGAAAAGGCGATCAAAAAATTTGAGCAGGGTATGAAATATTCTGAAGTCTGCCATGACATCCTTGATGAAACGGAAAAGAAAATCAGTGTAATTTTAAAAGACAATAATGGAAACATCAGAGAAGAACCATTTCAGCTGAATGATGAATAATGATGAATAGAAAAAAGAATGAATTTGATCTTTCCCGGTATTTAAAGGAAAGAAGAGATATCATAAATGGATTTCTAACAAAAATTCTTGTTCAATGCAATATGGAAAAAGAGCTTACAAAGGCTATGAAGCATTCGGTCATGGCAGGGGGAAAAAGGCTTCGGCCTGTTCTTTGCCTGGCTGCAGCAGAGGCCTGCAGCGGGGATTCTGCATATGCTCTGCCAGGTGCATGCGCCATTGAAATGATCCACACCTATTCATTAATCCACGATGACCTTCCCGCCATGGATAATGATGATTTAAGAAGGGGCAAACCCACCTGCCACAAACAATTTTCAGAGGCAACAGCTATTCTTGCAGGAGATGGACTTCTCACCCATGGCTTTTTGATTTTATCCAGGCCGGAACTGTTTTTTGAAACATTTCCTGAAAAAAAAGTTCTCCTTGATATTATTGCAATAATCTCAGATGCAGCAGGGGTGAACGGAATGGTTGAAGGCCAGATGATGGATATGCAGTCTGAATTACTGCCTGATAAAAACCTTGAATACCTGAAAACAATGCACCTGATGAAAACGGGGAAAATGATAATGGCAAGTGTTGCCGCAGGAGCAGTGTCCATTGGAGCCGGGGAAAAAGAACTTGATGCACTTATGACCTATGCTGAAAAAACAGGGCTTGCCTTTCAGGTGACAGATGATATTTTAAATATTGAAGGTGATCCTGAAATTATGGGTAAGGCAAAAGGCTCCGATGCTGTAAACCATAAACTCACTTTTCCTGGTCTTATAGGCCTTGAAGAATCAAAAAAATACGCAGAAAAACTTGTCAATGACGCTGTTAAAGCCCTTGAGATATTTAAAAAGGATGGCATTCCCTTAAAGGCCATCGCACAATACATATTACAAAGGCAAAAATAAAGTATTTAAAAAATACTTAAGTTATAGAATCTTTTTTGATAAAATCAACAAATGCTCTTTTTATGTTTGTAAAAATCTATGATTTTTTGAGGCGCTGTAATTTAAAGCTGTCAAGATCGGCCTCATGGCGGTTATAAATAAAATTCCGGAGTAAATATAATTGAACCTGCTTGATAAAATTAAAACCAATAAAGATATCAAAGAGCTTGATAAAAAAGATCTTCCCGTCCTTGCACGGGAAATTCGTGACAGAATTATTTCCGTTGTCTCAAAAACCGGAGGGCACATTGCCTCAAGCCTTGGGGTTGTGGAACTCACCATTGCAATGCACTATGTTTTCAATATTCCCGAAGACACATTAATCTGGGATGTGGGCCATCAGGCATATGCACATAAAATTATCACAGGAAGAAATGACAGATTTGATTCTCTGCGTACTTTCAAAGGTCTGTCTGGCTTTGCAAAAATGAGTGAAAGTCCCTGTGACGGTTTTACAGTTGGGCACAGCGGTACGTCAATTTCAGCAGGGCTTGGTATCTCCTGGGCAAAGTATTTAAAAAAAGACAGCTCCAAAGTGATATCCGTCATCGGTGACGGCTCAATGACTGCAGGACTTGCCTTTGAAGGCCTTAACCAGGCAGGGGTTTCAGGCAGGGATCTCATCGTTATTTTAAATGACAATGATATGTCTATTTCACACAACGTAGGGGCGCTTTCATCTTTTTTAAGCAGGACCCTTTCTGCAAAATACCTGCAGAACATGAAAAAAGAGTTTGGTTCTTTTTTAAAATCCCTTCCGGGTATTGGTGATGATATTTATAAATTTGCAAAACGTTCCGAAGATTCATTTAAAACCTTTGTCACTCCCGGTATGCTTTTTGAATCATTGGATTTCGATTATTTCGGGCCGATTAACGGTCACAGATTAGACCACCTGATTGACATAATGGAGAATATTAAAGATCATCATGAACCTGTTCTTCTGCATGTGAGGACCATAAAAGGAAAAGGATACGAGCCTGCAGAAAAAAATCCCGTTTATTTTCACGGCGTGGGTTCTTTTGACATTAATACAGGAAACGGCAATAAAGGCAGCTCCTCCATTCCTTCCTTTACTGAAGTTTTTGGCAAAACTCTTATAAATTTTGCAAAAGAGGATGAAGATATTATCGCCATAACAGCTGCCATGCCTGAAGGAACAGGTTTAACAGAATTTGGCAGGCTTTTTCCGGAACGTTTCTTTGACGTCGGTATAGCTGAGCAGCATGCCGTGACTTTTGCAGCTGCCCTTGCATCAAAGGGGCTGAAACCCGTTGTTGCCATTTATTCGACTTTTCTCCAGAGGGCCTATGATCAAATACTCCATGACGTCTGCATTGAATCCCATCATGTTGTTTTTGCCATTGACCGTGGAGGCATTGTGGGTGAAGACGGGCCCACGCACCATGGTCTTTTTGATTATTCATATCTCAGAAATATTCCAAATATGGTTATCATGGCCCCAAAGGATGAAAATGAACTTGCAAGAATGCTGAGAACGGCATTTGACCATGACGGACCCGTTGCTCTTCGCTACCCAAGGGGTAAAGCTCTCGGTGTAAAAATTGAAGAGCCAATAGTCCCCATTGAAATTGGGAAAGGCGAACTTATTTCACAGGGAAGTGAAATATGTATTCTTGCCGTGGGAAAAGTTGTGGCAGAAGCTTTAAAAGCTAAAAAAGAATTAGAGAAATCCGGTATTTCTGCTGCCGTTGTGAATGCAAGATTTGTAAAACCCCTTGACAAGGATCTGATTATTGAAATTGCTGAGAAAACAGGTGCTGTTATCACTGTGGAAGATCATGTACTTGACGGAGGCTTTGGAAGTGCTGTGCTGGAACTGCTTGCAGATAATGACAAATTGAACTGCAGAATAAAACGAATAGGAATTATGGATAAATTTGTGGAACACGGAGCAGCAGAAATTTTAAGAAAAGAGTATCATATTGATTGTTCAGCTATTGTAAAGGCTGCTCTTGATCTGACACAGAAAAAATAAAAATAATGAGTCCATGCAGCCTTTAAAAAAAAATCAAAAAATCAAAAAAAACAAAGAAAGGCTTGATATCCTTGTTGTTCAGAAGGGACTTGCAAAATCAAGGGAACGGGCAAGGGCCATGATCATGTCAGGCAAGGTGCTTGTAAATAATATTTTAAAGGACAAAGCCGGATCAAAAACAGATAAAGATGCCATAATTACAATAAAGGGTGAGGATATACCCTTTGTGAGCCGTGGGGGGCTCAAACTTGACCATGCAGTGAAAACAATTCCCGTTGATGTAAATAGTTTAACCTGTATGGATATTGGAGCATCAACCGGGGGATTTACCGACTGCCTGCTCAAGCACGGGGCCAAAAAAGTCTATGCAGTTGATGTGGGGTATGGTCAATTAGCGTGGAGCTTAAGACAGGATCAAAGGGTTGTGGTGATTGAACGAACAAACATCCGTTATATGGATTTTGATATAATAGGTGAAAAAGTTGATCTTATAACTGTGGATACTTCATTTATTTCTTTAAAACTCGTTGTGCCTGCAGCTGAAAAATTCATGAAAAAGGGAAGTCTTATCCTTGCTCTGATCAAACCCCAGTTTGAAGCCGGCAGGAACAGAATCGGTAAAGGCGGCGTTGTACGTGATCCAATGATAAGGCAGGAGATTGTAAATGAAATTAAATTTTTTTTTAAAACAAAAGGATATGACACGGGCAGAATCATTCCATCACCCGTTGCAGGACCCAAAGGAAATATTGAATTCATAATATCCTTGCGCTATCAGGGTAATATATGTAACAAGATCTGATGAGATTTTATTTTGTTATAGAGCGAGGTGTCGGATTTCAGCCTGCCCGTTTACACCAGGTTCCTAAAATTCCTGTTATTAAATTCAAGACTGGAAAATGCAGACACTATTTATTAATTTTTCTTAAAAGGAGTTGTGATGACTGAACAGATTAAAAAAATGAGAAATATCGCACTGGCTGGTCATGGAGGTGCGGGGAAAACTTCTCTTGCTGAAGCAATGCTCTTTAGGACAGGAGTTATAACGCGTTTCGGGAAAGTGGAAGATGGCAATACTTCCATGGATTTTCAGCCGGAAGAAGTTAAAAAACAGCAGAGTGTAAGCAGTGCTTTCAACAAATACTCATGGAAAAAATATTCTGTCACACTTATGGACACTCCCGGAGATCAGAACTTTTTTTCATCCTCAAAAATTTGCCTGCCTGCAGCAGACAGTGTAATTCTTGTTATTGACGGAGTGGGTGGTCCAAGTGCCATGACAGAGGAAGCTGCAGCCTGTGTTGCTGAGCATCATCAGCCTTCAATACTGTTTATAAATAAACTTGACCGTGAAAGAGCTGACTTTTACAGAGCTGTTGAACAATGCAAAAAATCTCTGAAACTCAAAACAATTCTTACCCAGCTTCCCATTGGAAAAGAAAACGATTTTAAAGGTATTGTGGATCTCATTTCCGGTAAAGCATATGTTTATAATAATGACGGAGAATTTAAAGCAACGGATGTCCCGTCTGAAATGGCGGACGAAGTTGAATCTGCAAAGGAAGAATTCATTGAAAACATTGCAGAGTTGGACGATGATCTCCTTGAAAGCTACCTTGAAGGAGAATCAATTTCCCAGGAAGATATTAAAAAGACTTTCCGCAAGGGTATAATCAATGCTGAATTTTCTCCTGTTATGTGCGGTGCCGCTGTAAAATTAATCGGCATAGATTCTCTCCTTGATTTCATTAATGATTACCTGCCATCTCCCGTTGACAGGGGGGCTTGGGAGGCAATTGATGAAAACGGAGAAAAAATTGAAATTTCTCCGGATCCCGATGCACCGTTCTGTGGATTTGTATTTAACACGATCGTTGATCCATATGCGGGAAGACTTTCCGTATTCAGGGTGATTTCAGGAAAGCTCGGTAAAGAAGGTAATTTTTTAAATGTCAATAAAGACGCAAAGGAGAGATTTACCCAGCTTCTCGAAATCAAGGGCAAAGATCAGAAACCGATAAGTGAGGCCCTCCCGGGCTCCATTGTTG
>WGCX01000162.1 GCA_015493575.1 Desulfobacteraceae bacterium
CCAGTTTTTCTTCAGGACAACGGATGTTACAGGTGTTTTAACTCTTGCCGAGGGTGTTGAAATGATCATGCCCGGTGATAATGCCAGTATTAGTGCAGAGTTGATAGCTCCAATAGCTATGGAAAAAGAACTCCGCTTTGCAGTAAGGGAGGGCGGACGTACTGTCGGTGCCGGCGTTGTCGGTGAAATAATAGAATAAACTTAAGGAGCTTCTTGTGGCCAGAGTGATTGTTGCGCTTGCATGTACGGAATGTAAGAGGAAAAATTATACTACAACTAAAAATAAACGTATAACTCCTGATAAATTAGAGTTTGAGAAATATTGCAAATTTTGTAAAAAGCATGTTGCTCACAGGGAGACAAAGAAATAATTATCTGCAGGTCAGTAGCTCTAATTGGTAGAGCGCCGGACTCCAAATCCGGATGCTGGGGGTTCGAGTCCCTCCTGACCTGCCAAAATACAAACTATATGTAAGAACCTGTGCAGGCAAAAAGAATTAATTTAACATCAGGACAGGAGCCATATGTCACGGTTACAGAAAAAAAAACTGCCGGCGAGGAAAACGAATAAAAAAAAACCGGATTCAGGGTCGTCCTCAGAATCCGGTGCCCAGGCCGGCGCAGTCAAACTTAAATCTTCATCTTCAGGTGTCAGCCAGAATTTAAGAAAACAGGAAAAGTACAGCAGAGCAAATACAAGTGCAGGTACTGGAGAATTAAATTTTCTTCAAAAAGGGGTGCAATTTTTCAGAGAAGTTAAAATTGAACTTAAAAAAGTAACATGGCCTACGAAAAAACAAACTATAAATTCCACTGTTGTTATAATAATTTTTGTTTTTATAATTGCAGCTTTTCTTGGCCTTGTTGATTTTGGTCTGTCAAAACTTGTTCAGGTTGTCCTTGCATAGGAAAAGGGGTGAAAACTTTGTCTCTAAAATGGTATGTAGTTCATGTTTATTCCGGTTTTGAGCATAAAGTCAAGCTTGCTCTCGAAGATAACATTGCCAATTCCGGATGCTCTGATAAATTCGGGGATGTGCTTATACCAAGTGAGCATGTTGTGGAGCTTGTTAATGGAAAAAAACGTGAGTCTTCCCGTAAATTTTACCCCGGCTATATTCTTGTGAATATGGAACTGAATGATGAAACCTGGCATATTGTAAATTCAACGGCAAAGGTTACCGGATTCCTCGGAGGGAAAAATAAACCCACACCGATCAGTGATAAGGAAGCTGCCCAGATACTTGAAAGAATGGAGCAGGGGAAAAATAAGCCAAAACCAAAGTATCTTTTTTCTGTGGGTGATGAAGTCCGTGTTGTTGACGGCCCTTTTACAAATTTCAATGGTACTGTTGAGCAATCCAATCCTGAAAAAGGAAAAGTTAAGGTCTTTGTGAGTATCTTTGGCAGGGCAACACTGGTTGAACTCGATTTTGTCCAGGTTGCAAAAATTTAAATTTTACAGATTATTCAAATGTGTTTCAGGAGTAGATGAAAATGGCTAAAAAAATGATGGCGCAGATAAAACTGCAGGTTGAGGCCGGTAAGGCCAACCCTTCTCCGCCAATTGGTCCGGCTCTGGGTCAGCATGGTGTTAATATAATGGATTTTTGCAAGGCCTTTAATGCCAGGACTGCCAATGATGCCGGTTCAATAATACCCGTTGTTATCACTGTGTATCAGGATAGAACTTTTTCTTTTATTACCAAAACTCCCCCGGCTTCAATGCTGTTGAAAAAGGCAGCTAAGATTACAAAAGGTTCGGGTGAACCCAATCGAAATAAAGTAGGTAAGGTAACCCGTGATCAGCTTGTGGAAATAGCGAATATAAAAATGGAAGATTTGAACGCTTCAGATGTTGATGCTGCAGTATTGATTATAGCAGGTACAGCGAGAAGTATGGGGTTGGAAGTCGTTTAACAGCTAAAGGAGTGAGTGATATAAAATGCCGAAGCATGGTAAAAAATATATGGAAGTACTTAAAAAGTTAGACTGGGAAAAACGTTATGATTTCGAAGAGGCATTGGGGCTCTCACTCTCTTCATCCTATGCAAACTTTGATGAGACCGTTGATGTGGCAGTAAAACTCAATGTCGATCCGAGACATGCCGACCAGATGGTTCGCGGAACAGTTGTGCTGCCTAATGGTCTTGGTAAGGAAGTTAAGGTCCTTGTCTTTGCAAAGGGTGAGAAGGAAAAAGAGGCACAAGAGGCAGGTGCAGATTTTATTGCCGATGATGAACTTGTAAATAAGATAAAAGATGGCTGGTTTGGATTTGACAAGGCTGTCGCAACGCCTGATATGATGGGTACGGTTGGTAAGCTTGGCAGAATACTTGGTCCAAGAGGCCTGATGCCCAATGCTAAAACCGGGACAGTGACCTTTGATATAGCAAGGGCTGTCAATGAGCTCAAGGCCGGTAAGATAGATTTCAGAGTGGAAAAAGCCGGTATAGTCCATGCTCCTGTTGGTAAAGTCTCTTTTGGAGTTGAAAAACTTCTTGAAAACATAACGGCATTTATAAGGACGATAATTGCCCTTAAACCTGCGTCAAGTAAGGGAACATATTTGCGGGGAATTACATTGTCAACCACAATGGGACCAGGAATTAAGATTGACCCTGTGCTTGCCGCAAAATATTAAAGTTTGTTTTAAAATTGAGTGTTGCCTGTCATAGACAGCAGGTGCGCATATGAAATGTGCATAATCGGTGATTCCGTCCTGCCGAGGCAGATAGAATGCCTTAGTCGCACAACTGGCACCTCTTAAAAAATAATTTGTAAAGGAGGTGTTTCTGTATTGAATTTATCTGAAAAAAAAGAACTGGTACAGCTTCTTAATGCCCGGCTTTCTGAAACTTCGATTTCCATCCTTGTCAATTACAAAGGGCTTGATGTTGAGTCAATGACAAAATTGAGATCTGATTTGAGAAATGAAGGTGTGAAGCTTAAAGTTGTTAAAAATACCCTTCTTTCCATGGCTTCCAGGGGTACTGATTCAGCGCTTATGGAGGATTACTTTTCAGGGCCTAACGCTATTGTTACCTGCAGTGATGACCCGGTTTCGCCTGCGAGAATCATTGCTAAGTTTGCTGAAAATAACAACAAACTCGGGATTAAAGTCGGGGCCATGAATGGAAAGACTCTGTCTGTTGAGGAGATCAAGGCCCTTGCAAAACTTCCAGGTCGTGAAGTGCTCTTATCTCAGCTGTTGTCAACCATGAATGGTGTTCCAACGGCCATGGTCAGGGTTCTTGCTGAAGTTCCGAAATCGCTTCTCAATGTGCTTAATGCAATTGAAGATCAAAAAAAAGCTGCATAGATTAATTTGTTTATATTATTAGTTAAAGGGCTTATAAGCTCTTTAATAGTTTTTATATAAGGAGAAAAAAATGGCTGATGTAACTAAGGATGATGTTGTTGATTTTATAGCAAATATGAGTGTTCTTGAACTCTCAGAGTTTGTCAAAGAGCTTGAGGAAAAATTTGGTGTTTCTGCTGCTGCTCCCGTAGCGGTTGCAGTTGCAGGTGGTGCAGGAGAGGCTGCTGCAGCTGAGGAACAGACTGAATTTGATGTAATTCTTGAATCATGCGGTGATAAAAAAATAGCTGTAATTAAAGAGGTACGAGCTATTACAGGACTGGGGCTTAAGGAAGCTAAGGGTCTTGTTGACGGCGCTCCTAAAGCAGTGAAAGAGGGCATTGCAAAAGACGATGCCGAAAAAATCAAGGAACAGCTTGAAGCAGCTGGTGCCCAGGTCAGTCTTAAATAGTGTTTTACTGCCTGTAACTGCTTGAAAAATTGGCATAAAGTATATTTGATGCGGAGATGTGATTAGGAATAATCATGCCTCCGCTTTCACGGTTATAATAACCTATATTTATTGGAGATACCATGGTCGACAGCCTTTTGGCAAACAAGCGTATAAGAAAAGAATTTGGCAGTAAGACCAGAACTGTTGATATTCCGGATCTAATAGGGATGCAGCGTACTTCTTTTGAACGTTTTCTTCAAAAGGATATCCTTCCTGAAAACAGAACTGATACAGGCTTACACTCGGTATTTAAGTCTGTTTTTCCTATTAAGGATTTTACCGGGACATCCTCCCTTGAATATGTATCCTATTCACTTGGCGAATCAAAGCATTCTGTAAAAGAGTGTGTAAGCCGTGGCATGACTTTTGAAATCCCTGTTAATATCACCATAAGGCTTGTTGTCTATGATTTTGACAAAGAAACTGAAATCTCATCCATTCGTGATATTAAGGAACAGGAAATTTATTTTGGTACCATACCTCTGATGACAAAGAAGGGTACATTTATTATAAATGGTACAGAGCGCGCCGTTGTAAGCCAGCTTCACAGATCATCAGGTGTATTTTTTGCCCATGATAAAGGCAAGAAACATTCCAGTGGAAAAATAATCTATTCGGCTAGGATTATTCCAGTGAGAGGCTCCTGGATTGACCTTGAAATTGACCATAAGGATATCGTAAATATACGCATTGACAGGAGAAGAAAATTCCCTGTATCCATTCTTTTTAAAGCTTTTGGCTATACAAATGAGGATATTTTAACCTTTTTTTATAAAAAAGAAAAAATTGTCAAAAAAAACGGGGCTTTTTTTAAAGAATTTAATTCTTCAAACCTGAAAAGACACAGGGCAAGTTATGACATAATAGATCCTGATTCAGGTGAAATTGTCGTAAAAAAAGGCCGTCTTTTTACAAAACGCGCTTTAAAGCAGCTTGAGGATTCCGGTCTTCAATTTATCCCCATAGGAGAGGATGAAATAATTGGGAAGCCCGTTGCCGAGACCATTATCCATCCTGATGAAGATGATTGTATTGCAAAAGCCGGTGATCTTATTGATAAAGATGTTTTAGATGCAATAAACAAATCAGATATTTCTCAGTTTAGCATTCTTTTTATTGACAGTTACAGTTCTGATTCCATGAGAAAAACCCTTGTTGTTGATAAAGTTGTTTCAAGAACCGAAGCTCTCATGGAAATTTACAGACGGCTTCGACCCGGTAATCCTGCAACACCTGAAGTTGCCCAGGATTTTCTTGATCATCTTTTTTTTAAGCCTGCTTATTATGACCTCTCCAATGTTGGCAGGCTGAAACTTAATCACCGCCTTGGTATGGAAACAGGGATTGACGTCAGGACACTTAGGAAAGAAGATATTCTTCTTACCACCTCAACTCTGATTGCACTTAAGGATACCCAGGGCGCAGTTGATGACATTGATCACCTTGGAAACAGGCGGGTCAGGGCTGTGGGAGAACTTCTTGAAAATCAGTACAGAATAGGACTTGTCAGAATGGAAAGGGCAATAAAGGAACGGATGAGTATGCAGGAGGTGGATGCAATGATGCCCCATGACCTGATTAATCCAAAGCCTGTTTCTGCTGTTGTAAGGGAGTTTTTCGGAACAAGTCAATTGTCTCAGTTCATGGATCAGACGAATCCTCTTTCTGAGACCACACATAAACGACGCTTAAGCGCACTTGGACCGGGAGGTTTAACAAGGGAACGTGCCGGATTTGAAGTCAGGGATGTTCACCCCTCACATTACGGCAGGATTTGTCCCATTGAAACACCTGAAGGTCCTAATATAGGTCTGATTGTTTCTCTGTGTACATATGCAAGGGTTAACCCGTTCGGTTTTATTGAAACTCCTTACAGGGTGGCAGAGGATGGTGTTGTATCCAATGAAATCAAGCATCTTTCCGCCTTTGAGGAAGAGGATCATCCAATTGCCCAGGCAAATGCAGTGCTTGATCAAAATGGAAAATTGTTACGCCCCCTTGTTTCCGCCCGTGTAGGTGGTGAGTTTGAAATGGTTGGAAACAAAGATATCGAGTTTATGGATGTTTCTCCTAATCAGCTTGTTTCTGTTTCAGCCTCTTTGATTCCTTTTCTTGAAAACGATGATGCAAACAGGGCGCTTATGGGCTCAAATATGCAGCGCCAGTCAGTTCCTCTCATGACAAGTCAGGCACCTTTTGTGGGCACCGGGATTGAAAGTGTCGTTGCAAGGGACTCGGGTGTGGCAATAGTTGCAGAACATGACGGAATTGTAGTTGATGTTGATGCAAGGCGGATAGTCGTCAGAAATGATGATCAGGAAAATGAATTGTCCAGCCAGGTTGTGTCGATCTATAATGCTGCTAAATTTGTACGTTCCAATCAGAATACATGCTTTAATCACAGGCCCATTGTTAAAAAAGGCGAACATGTTAAAAAAGGCCAGGTGATTGCTGACGGTCCAGCCACTGAAAAAGGAGAGCTTGCACTTGGTCGTAATGTTGTTGTGGCATTCATGCCATGGGGCGGCTATAATTATGAGGATTCAATTCTTGTGAGTGACCGTCTTGTTCGTGACGGTGTTTATACCTCCATTCATATAGAAGAATTTGAAGTTGTTGCGAGAGACACCAAACTTGGCAAGGAAGAAATTACCCGTGATATCCCCAATGCCGGTGAGGATGCATTGAGAGACCTCGATGACAGTGGAGTTATAAGACTTGGGGCTGAAGTTAAGCCCGGAGATATCCTTGTTGGTAAGATAACACCCAAGGGGGAGACTCAGCTTTCACCGGAAGAAAAACTTTTAAGGGCTATTTTTGGTGAAAAAGCAGGTGATGTTAAAGATACATCACTGAGAGTTCCGCCGGGCGTCAATGGTATTGTTATTAATGCAAAGGTGTTTTCAAGACGTGGACTTAACAAGGACGACAGGACAAGAGCCATAGAGGATTATGAAATTGAGCTCCTTGAAAAAGACAGAGATGACGAAATAAGAGTTATAAATAAAGCTGTAAGAGAAAAATTGGAAGAGATTCTTCTTAATTCAACTCTGTCAGCACCTCTGAAAAAAGGAAAGACCGTTCTTATTCCAGCCGATACCATCGTGGAGAAAGGGCTTTTTGAGGGAATTTCTGTTTCCGATCTTGCAGGTATTACAATAGATGATCCCATTGTAAGTGAAAACGTTCAGCTTATACTTGAAAGGGCTCAGCAGCAGATAAAAAAAGCAAGGGATACCTTTAACGGGCGTGTTGCAAGATTTGAAAAAGGAGATGACCTTCCTCCCGGTGTCTTGAAATTAATCAAGATCAATGTAGCAATGAAGCGTGTATTATCCGTGGGTGACAAAATGGCAGGCAGGCACGGTAACAAGGGTGTTGTCTCCAGGATTCTTCCGGTGGAGGATCTTCCATATTTTGAGGATGGCAGAACCGTTGACATGGTATTGAATCCCCTTGGGGTTCCTTCCCGTATGAATGTAGGCCAGATTCTTGAAATTCATCTTGGATGTGCCGCAAGGGGTCTTGGCCGGCAGATAGATGATTTGATAGAGGAGATGAAACTTGATGAGCTGAAACAGAGGATTAAAAGAATATTTACAACACCTCCTTTAAAAAAAGAGATAGATCTTGTTAAGGATAAAAAAGAATATGATTTTGAATCTCACTATTCTTTAAAAAGTTCCATGCCGGAACCCGTTAATGTTGAGGAGCAGGAGTTCGTAAGAGAAATTGACCTTATGGACAATGATGAACTTTTACGTTTTGCATCCCGATATCGCAATGGTGTACATATGGCTACCCCTGTCTTTGACGGTGCTTCTGAAGAGGAGATTAAAGCTCTCATCGAATTTTCCGGACTTGATAGATCAGGTCAGTCAATTCTATATGACGGACGTACAGGAAAACCATTTGATAAACCAATAACCGTTGGAATCATGTATATGCTCAAGCTGCACCATCTTGTTGATGATAAACTTCATGCACGCTCAATAGGTCCGTATTCTCTTGTTACGCAACAGCCACTTGGCGGCAAGGCTCAGTTTGGCGGGCAGCGTCTTGGTGAAATGGAAGTCTGGGCAATAGAGGCCTATGGGGCAGCTCATGCTCTCCAGGAATTTATTACCGTTAAATCTGATGATATGGCAGGAAGGACCCGGATGTATGAAAAAATTGTCAAGGGACAGAATGTACTTGAGCCTGGTATCCCTGAATCGTTCAGGGTTCTTACCAAAGAACTGCAGAGTCTGGGGCTGGATATAAATCTTATAGAAGGGAAAAAATAGAAGGAGAAGATTTTGGAAACTATATACGATTTCTTCGCCAAACCGAAGGACCCCCAGATTTACGAAGGGGTTAAGATAAGTCTGGCTTCATCAGATCAGATCAGGGAATGGTCCCATGGTGAAATTAAAAAACCCGAAACGATAAATTACAGGACATTTAAGCCTGAAAGAGATGGTCTTTTCTGCGCAAAAATATTCGGTCCCACAAAGGATTATGAGTGTAATTGCGGTAAATATAAGCGCATGAAGCACAGGGGAGTTATCTGTGAAAAATGCGGAGTTGAGGTTATTCAGTCCAAGGTGCGCAGGGAGAGGATGGCTCATATTGAACTTGCCTGTCCTGTTTCACATATATGGTTTTTAAAATGTCTGCCAAGCAAAATTGGAAATGTGCTTGATCTTACATTGAAAAACCTTGAAAAAGTTCTGTATTTTGATTCGTATATTGTAATTGATCCCAAGGATACAGGGCTGACAAAACTTCAGCTTCTATCAGATGATAAGTATTATGAAGCAATCGACGAATACGGCCCGGAATTTGAAGCCGGTATGGGTGCAGAGGCAATTCTAAGACTTCTTGAAGAGGTCGACCTTGATGTAGAATATAAAACATTGAGAGAGGATATTGCTTCAACAAAGTCCGTTGCCAAAAGACAGAAAATGGCTAAACGACTTAAAGTGATCAACGCTTTCAGGAGTTCAGGGATAAGTCCCACAAGAATGATTATGACGGTTCTTCCGGTCATGCCTCCTGATTTAAGACCGCTTGTGCCTCTTGAAGGCGGCAGATTTGCCACTTCTGATCTTAATGACCTTTATCGAAGGGTTATTAACCGTAATAACAGACTTAAACGTCTTGTTGATCTGAACGCTCCTGATATTATCGTAAGAAATGAGAAAAGGATGCTTCAGGAGGCGGTTGATGTTCTTTTTGACAATGGTCGCCACGGTCGGGTTGTTACCGGAACGAATAAAAGGCCGCTTAAATCCTTAAGTGACACTCTAAAGGGAAAAAGGGGAAGATTCCGTCAGAATCTTCTTGGAAAACGGGTTGATTATTCAGGGCGTACAGTTATCACGGTTGGACCATATTTAAGGCTTCACCAGTGCGGGCTTCCCAAAAAAATGGCACTTGAGCTGTTTAAACCTTTTATTTATAATTATCTTGAAAAAATGGGTCATGTCTCCACAGTGAAAACCGCAAAGAGGATGGTGGAGCGTGAGGATACCGAGGTGTGGGATGCTCTTGATCATGTTGTAAAGGAGTATCCCATCATGCTTAACAGGGCTCCTACTCTTCATCGTCTTGGAATCCAGGCATTTGAACCGGTTCTCATTGAAGGTAAAGCTCTACAGCTTCATCCTCTGGTATGTACTGCATTTAATGCAGATTTTGACGGTGACCAGATGGCTGTGCATGTGCCCCTTTCCCTTGAAGCGCAGATAGAAGCCAGGGTGTTGATGCTTTCAAGTAATAATATTCTTTCCCCGGCAAACGGACAGCCGCTTATTGTTCCTACACAGGATATTGTTCTGGGAATTTATTACATAACACGGGCAGTTAAAGGCAAACGTGGTGAAGGAACTCTTTTTGCGAATCCCGGAGAGGTGCGGATCGCTTTTGATGCCGGAGTCATTGATCTGCATGCAATGATAAAGGTAAGGATAGATGATGAGGTTTATGAAACAACCACTGGCAGGATTCTCTTGTGGGAAATTATTCCCGGAGACACACTGCTTTCGTTAAGCAGGATCAAAATAGACGAAAAGGATGTTGCCCTTAATGTACTTGCCGATCTTAAGGCCGGTGGAACTACGGATGATATTCTGGGAACATATTTTAAGAAAGAGCATATTCCGGAAACAACCTCCACCGGAATTCTTACCAGAAAAGAATTTGCAAATGCTTTTCTCGTTTCTGAAATTGCAGCAACAGAGCTGTTCAGCTTAAAGGAAGGGCAGTTCTCCGATGTGATCCGATCCGAAGGCGTTTTTAACATTTTCAGGGTTGATGAGAGAAAAACCACTATTCCTTTTAAGTTATTAAACAAGCTGATGGGGAAATCGGAAATAAGGGAACTCGTTGACTATGCATATCGAAATATAGGTGTTAAGGAAACTGTTGTTCTTGCTGATCGTTTAAAAGATCTTGGTTACACACAATCAACACTTGGCGGGCTTTCCATTGCCATTGACGATATGATAATACCCGAAGAAAAGTGGAAGATCATAGGTCAGTCGGAAAAAAGTGTCAATGAGATTAAAAAGCAGTATTCGGAAGGCCTGATAACCCAGGGAGAGAAATATAATAAAGTTGTTGATATATGGGCTAAAAGTACGGATGACATAGCCAATGCCATGATGGAGGCCATGAAGAATCCTGCTTCTGCCGGTAAGGCCGGCAGGAAAGCTGAATCCAATGGAGAGGCTTTGAATGCAGTTTATATGATGGCGGATTCCGGGGCAAGGGGAAGTAAGGATCAGATGAGGCAGTTGGCTGGAATGCGTGGACTAATGGCCAAGCCTTCCGGTGAAATTATCGAAAATCCGATTACTGCCTGCTTCAGGGAGGGTTTAAGTGTACTTCAGTATTTTATTTCAACCCATGGTGCAAGAAAGGGGCTTGCTGATACTGCATTGAAAACTGCAAATTCAGGTTACCTCACCAGAAGACTTGCAGACGTTGCTCAGGATTGTGCGGTTGTTGAGGATGACTGTGGAACTGTAATGGGTGTGGAGGTGGAACCCCTTCGTGAGGGTGGAGAGGTTATTCAGAGCCTTGGTGAAAGGATTCTCGGCAGAGTTACACAGAAGCCGGTTCGTGACCCTTATAAAGATGAAATTATTGTTGATAAAAATGTGGAGCTTGATGAAGCACTTGTTGCAAAAATTGAAGCAGCCGGTGTGACAAGTGTTACAATTCGTTCTGTGTTGACCTGTAAATCAAGAAATGGAGTCTGTGCTGCATGTTATGGCAGAGATCTTGCCTATGGTCAGACAGTGGAAATAGGGCAGGCTGTTGGAATAATGGCTGCACAGTCCATTGGAGAACCCGGAACACAGCTTACAATGCGTACTTTTCATATAGGCGGTACTGCAAGCAGAAAGGTTGAAGTTGCAGAAATCAGAGCAAGGGTGGCCGGAATTGTAAAGTTTAATGATGACCTCCATATTGTTAATACAGCTGATGACAAACATATAGTAATGAACAGAATGGGGGGAGGATTCTCCATTACAGGTCCTGACGGAAGAGAAAGGTCCAGGGAAACAATTATTTATGGTGCTGCCATTCTCGTAAAGGATGGTGATTCCGTTAATGTGGGAGATGTTATTGCAACGTGGGATCCATTTACAACCCCAATTTTAACTGAGGCGGATGGTAAAGTAAGATTCACGGATATTATAGTGGGCAGTACTGTCCAGGAGCAGATTGATCCTGCCACAGGCAAGGTGAGTCGCACCATAATTGAAGGCAAAGTTGCAGATGTCAGGCCGAGAATTGTTATTAAGGATGATGAAGGCAAAATTGTTAAACTGCCCGATGGCTCTTCTGTTGCATCTTATCTTTTACCAACAAACGCAATCCTGATGGTGGACGAAGATGATCAGGTAAGAGCAGGTGATGTTATAGCAAAACTTCCCAGTGCTACGACCAAGACCAAAGATATTACAGGAGGTCTCCCAAGGGTTGCAGAGCTTTTTGAGATCAGGAAGCCCAAAGAACCAAGTGTTCTTACAAGTATTGATGGGTATGTCACGGTGAGTAAGGCCACAAAGGGTAAACAAAAGGTTATCGTAACTCCTGCCGATGTCGGGGATAAAAAAGAATACCTTATTCCCAAGGGACGTCATATAATGGTGTATGATGGTGATTATGTAAAGGCTGGAAGCCCGCTGATCGGAGGGAGCGCTAATCCCCAGGATATTTTAAATATCAAGGGAGAGGTTGCCCTTGCAAGGTACCTTGTTGACGAAGTGCAGGAAGTTTACCGGCTCCAGGGTGTAAGAATCAACGATAAGCACATCGAAGTTATTATCAAACAGATGATGCGCCGTGTTAAAGTTGTTGATGCAGGGGACACTGATTTCATTCCCGATGAACAGGTTGACAGGACTATTTTTGCGGAGACAAATCGGGAGGTGGTTGCCAAAGGCGGGAAACCTTCAAGGGGTGAACCTCTCATTCTCGGAATTACAAAGGCGTCTCTTGCAACTGACAGCTTTATTTCTGCAGCCTCATTTCAGGAAACCACAAAAGTCCTAACTGAAGCAAGCATGCATGGAAAGGTTGATTATCTCAGGGGATTAAAGGAAAATGTAATTATGGGAAGGCTTATCCCTGCAGGAACTGGGTTTTCAGATTATAAGAATATAGATGTAAAAGCATCCGGGTTGTCCGAGTTGTAAGTATTAAAGAAAAAGCTTGACAAATTTGGTTAATTAAATAATAATTAAACATTTTGTCGTACATGAAAATTTCGTAATAATTCCATAAGGAGTTTATTAGAATATGCCGACTATTAATCAGCTGGTTAGAAAAGGAAGAAAGAAGATCATAAAAAAACAGGGGACACCTGCACTTAAGGGTGGACCGCAAAAGCGAGGTGTGTGCACCAGGGTGTATACATCCACACCCAAAAAGCCTAATTCAGCTTTAAGAAAAGTTGCAAGGGTAAGATTGACAACAGGAATGGAGGTTGCAGCTTATATTCCTGGTATGGGACATAACCTTCAGGAACATTCAGTTGTCCTTGTAAGGGGCGGAAGGGTAAAAGACCTTCCGGGCGTTCGATATCACATCGTAAGGGGGACACTGGATACGTTGGGTGTTGAGGACAGGAAACAGGGCAGGTCTAAATACGGAACTAAACGGCCAAAATAATCAGAGGGTCCTTATTTGTGGATTGCCTGGTATATTGTAAACGGGTTAAGGATTTGGTGTAATATGGCAAGAAAAAAAATTGTGTCAGGATATTCAAATGCGGGCATCAGCCAGGAAAATCGTCTCGCTGGCAAATTTATTAATTGTGTGATGAAAGACGGCAAGAAATCTGTTGCTGAAAAAATTTTTAATGATGCTTTGAATATTGCAGAAGAAAAAATCGGAGAGCCAGCGATGTCGATCTTTCAGAAGGCTGTTGATAATATCCGGCCTTCCGTGGAAGTGAAATCAAGAAGGGTGGGGGGATCAACTTATCAGGTGCCCACAGAAATAAAACCTGCAAGGCAGACTGCGCTTGCTTTCAGATGGTTGCTTAAGTACAGCAGGGCAAGATCAGAGAAGGGAATGGCAAAAAAATTGGCGTCTGAATTATTAGATGCGTATAATGAAAGAGGCGGCGCTGTAAAGAAGAAAGAGGATACACATAAAATGGCTGATGCAAACAAAGCATTTGCTCATTTTAGATGGTAAAATAGTTTTACAAAGTCCTGTTAATATTTCAGGGAGGAATTGACGAAGATGGCAAAAGAGAAATTTGAGCGGACTAAACCGCATGTGAACATTGGGACCATAGGCCACATAGATCACGGAAAGACAACGCTTACGGCAGCAATTACCAAACATGCACATGCCCTTGGATTTGGTGAATATGTTGCTTTTGATGAGATTGATAAGGCTCCGGAAGAGCGCGAGCGTGGCATTACAATAGCCACAGCTCACGTTGAATATGAGACTGAGAAACGTCATTATGCCCATGTTGACTGTCCGGGTCATGCTGATTATATCAAGAACATGATCACAGGTGCAGCCCAGATGGATGGTGCTATTCTTGTTGTAAGTGCAGATGACGGTCCAATGCCGCAGACAAGGGAGCATATACTTCTTGCCCGTCAGGTTGGTGTTCCGAGTATAGTTGTTTTTCTGAACAAATGTGACATGGTTGATGATGAGGAACTTATTGAGCTTGTTGAAATGGAGCTTCGTGAGCTGTTAGATAAATATGATTTTCCAGGGGATGATACTCCGATTATCAAGGGCAGCGCACTTAAAGCACTTGAAAGTGATGATCCGAAAAGTGAGGAAACAAAGTGTATCATTGAACTTCTTGATGTTCTTGACAGCTATGTTCCGGAGCCTGTGCGTGATACTGACAAAGATTTTCTCATGCCCATTGAGGATGTGTTCAGTATATCGGGTCGTGGTACTGTGGTGACAGGAAGAATTGAGCGCGGTATTATCAAGTCCGGAGATGAGGTTGAACTTGTCGGAATCAGAGAGACTTCCAAGACGATCTGCACTGGCGTTGAGATGTTCAGAAAGATTCTTGATGAGGGTCAGGCAGGAGATAATGTAGGCCTTCTTCTCCGTGGTACAAAACGTGATGCTGTTGAGAGAGGACAGGTGGTTGCAAAACCAGGGACTATAACCCCCCATACCAAGTTTAAAGCAGAGATATACGTTTTAAGCAAGGAAGAGGGCGGTCGTCACACACCTTTTTTCTCTGGATACAGGCCCCAGTTTTTCTTCAGGACAACGGATGTTACAGGTGTTTTAACTCTTGCCGAGGGTGTTGAAATGATCATGCCCGGTGATAATGCCAGTATTAGTGCAGAGTTGATAGCTCCAATAGCTATGGAAAAAGAACTCCGCTTTGCAGTAAGGGAAGGCGGACGTACTGTCGGTGCCGGCGTTGTCGGTGAAATAATAGAATAAATCGTGAGAAGATAAGGCTGTTATGATAAAGACCAAAATCAGGATCAGGCTCAGAGCATATGATCATAAACTTCTTGATCAGTCATCTATTGATATTCTTGATACCGCAAGAAAAACCGGTGCAAAGGTGGCAGGCCCTATTCCGCTTCCCACCAGCATAAATAAGTTTTGTGTTTTGCGGTCGCCCCATGTGAATAAAAAATCCCGTGAACAATTTGAAATCAGAACGCATAAGCGTTTGATGGACATTCTGGAGCCAACTCAGCAGACAGTCGATGCTCTGATGAAACTCGACCTGTCACCCGGTGTTGATGTTAAAATTGAGCTTTAGCATAAATTATTGATTTCAAATTTAAATTTATCAGGTGTTATAAGGGGTGGCGTTTAGTTATGCGCTCGTTTTTTTAATCTTTTTGGGCCTTATGAAAGTGGAAAAATATTATGTGTAAGGGAATGTTAGGACAAAAAATTGGAATGACAAGTATTTTTGCATCGGATGGGAAATTGATTCCTGTAACCGTTGTTAAGCTTGGACCATGTCAGGTGGTACAGGTTAAGTCTGAAAAAACAGATGGTTATAATGCACTTCAGTTAGGCTTTGGCGATAAAGCCATTGAAAAGTTAAATAAACCCGATGCAGGACATTTGTTAAAAAATAATAATAACGGATTCAGGACTCTAAGGGAATTTAGTGTTGAAAATCCTGAAGATTATGAGCCGGGTCAGGATATAAAACTTGATATGTTCTCAATTGGAGATCTTGTCAATGTGTCCGGTATATCTAAAGGGCGTGGATTTGCAGGAACCATCAAAAGACACGGATTCAGTCGGGGGCCTGACACACATGGATGCAGGAATCACAGGAAACCCGGTTCCATAGGCTGCAGTGCCTGGCCTGCAAGGGTTATAAAAGGCAAAAAAATGCCTGGCCATTTTGGTGTGGACAGAAAAACAATAAAAAATTTAAGAATTATTGATATCAGGCCAGAGGAAAATATTGCTTTGATTAAGGGGCCTGTCCCCGGTGCGAAAACAGGGCTTCTTGAAATATATAAATCAGCTAAGTAGATTTTAAGTATTGAAAGCGTTTATTCCATTTTAAGCTGGGAAATTTTTAAATATAGCTGTGGGTATTGCAGAAAATTACGCAGTGATGCATGGCTATTATAATTGATGAGGATGTATATGGCTGCTGTAGATGTTTTAAATAAATCAGGTGAGAAAGTTTCTGAAACAAATCTGCCTGACGAGATATTCAGCATTTCCGTTAAAAAAAGTGTGCTGCACGATGTTGTTAAAATGCAGCTTGCCGGCAGGAGACAGGGAACTGCTATTGTAAAGGGCAGGTCTGATGTTGCCGGCAGCACAAGAAAACTGTACAGACAGAAAGGTACTGGAAATGCAAGATCCGGAGATATTAAATCTCCTGTTCGCAGAGGCGGTGGGGTTATTTTTGGCCCTTCCCGGAGATCTTATGCTTATAAGCTTCCCAAAAAGGTCAGGGTTCTTGGTCTTAAAATGGCCCTTAGCTGTAAACTTGCCAATAATGAGCTTTTTGTGATTGATGATTTTGGTCTTGATCGTGTAAAGACTAAGGATTTTTCTTTAATTATTGATACACTGAATTTAAAAAATATTCTTATTATTGCTGACGAGGAAGATAAAAACCTTCAGCTTTCTTCAAGAAATATTCCAAAGGTAAAAATTCTGAAAACAGAAGGTCTTAATGTCTATGATATTTTAAAATACAAGAATCTTCTCATTAAGGAATCCTCCATTAAAAGAATTGAAGAGAGGTTTAATATATGAAACAGTATGATATCATAAAACGTCCCCTCAATACTGAAAAGACCACTTTTCAGA
>WGCX01000163.1 GCA_015493575.1 Desulfobacteraceae bacterium
ATGTGGAAATAGGTGCAGGCACGAGAGTATGGCATTTTTCCCATCTTCTTAAAAATACTGTCATAGGCAAAAGCTGCAATATCGGTCAGAATGTTGTTGTGGGTCCGGATGTTGTAGTGGGGGACCGCTGCAAAATTCAAAATAATGTTTCCGTATATAAGGGGGTCAGGCTTGAAGAAGACGTTTTTTGCGGGCCATCTGTGGTTTTTACCAATGTCTTTAATCCAAGATCCCATATCCGGAGGATGGATGAGATACGTTCCACTCTGATAAAAAAAGGAGCGTCACTTGGAGCGAACTCAACAATTGTATGCGGCGTGACAATCGGCAGGTATGCTTTTGTGGGGGCAGGTGCAGTTGTAACGAGGGATGTTCCGGATCATGCCCTTGTCATGGGCAATCCTGCAAAGCAGACCGGATGGGTATGTGAGTGTGGAAACAAACTTGATCATAATGGTAAGTGCAGCGTCTGTTCCGGAACTTTTGATATACATGCCTGGGATAAAGAATGTCATGGTCCTGACAACGGCAAAAATTCCGGAATCTTAGCACCCATTGCTTTTGTGGATCTTGCTGCCCAGCAGAAACTGATATCTTCCGGAATAGAAAAAAATATAAGGGCTGTACTGAACCATGGCAGATATATAATGGGACCTGAAATCGCAGAACTTGAAAAAAGGCTTGCTGATTTTGCGGAAGTCAAACATGCCATTGCATGCGGTTCAGGAACAGATGCCCTGCTCATGGCACTTATGGCCTTCAATATTGGTAAAGGTGATGCAGTTTTTACCACGCCGTTTACTTTTGCAGCAACTGCTGAAGTTATCAGGCTCGCAGGAGCCACGCCAGTATTTGTTGATATTGATCAGGCAAGTTTTAATATTTCAACAAAAAGGCTGGAACAGGCGGTCAGGCAGGTTGCAGCATCGGGCAATCTTATTCCAAAGGCAGTTATTCCGGTTGATCTTTTTGGTCTTCCCTGTGATTATGATGAAATAAACTCCATTGCATCCCAATATAAGCTGAGCGTGATAGCAGACTCTGCACAGTCCTTCGGCAGTGAGTATAAGGGCAGAAAAGCAGGAACTTTCGGTGATATATCCTGTACCTCTTTTTTTCCTGCCAAACCCCTTGGCTGCTATGGTGATGGCGGAGCTGTGTTTACAGATTCAGATGATCTTGCAGAAAAACTTGCTTCAATACGGGTGCATGGCAAAGGCAAGGATAAATACGATAATATCCGCCTGGGGCTTAATGCACGCATGGATACTATTCAGGCGGCAATTCTTCTTGCAAAGCTCGATATTTTTACCGGAGAGATTGAAAAAAGAAGGCAGGTGGCAGAGCGTTATTCGCAAATGCTGCAATCTTGCTATATTCCCCTGACTCTTCCTGTTATACCGGACGAAAAAAAGAGTGCCTGGGCACAGTTTTCCGTTCTGACTGATAGCAATGAAATTAGGTTCAATCTTCAGGAAAATTTAAAAAAACATAAAATTCCAACTGCAATCTACTATCCTGTTCCTTTACATCTTCAGCCTGTTTATGCTGATTTGGGCTATAAAGCATGTGATTTTCCCGTTGCAGAAAACTGTGCATCCCGGATATTAAGTCTTCCAATGCATCCATATCTGACACAGCAGGATCAATTAAAAATATGTACCGTCATCAATGATTATAAAAAATAAATTCGTTTTATAAGAAAGAGCGGAGCTATATAAGTGTAACTTTGCACATAACCTGTCCCGGTAAATTTTTTACATGAATTATGCATAGAGAAAACCAATCCACTTACAACTATATCGAGGCATTTCGCTGGATATACTCCCGCCTTCAGCCCCATCGGAAAAAGCAGTTCTGGATTCTTTTTGCGCTTATGGCATTTGCAGCTTTGATTGAAACTGCTGCTCTTGGCTCTGTTGCTTTTTTTGCATCTGCAGTTACAGATCCCAAGGCTGTTTTGTCTTCGAGATATGTTGTTTTCGCAAAACATATGATAGATTGTGATTTTTTAAATAATGCAAAGGGACTGATTATTCTTTCCAGTGTTGTTGTGGTTGCACTTATTACTGTTAAAAACAGTGCCAGGGCAATCGTAAATTACTGGATAACGCGTTTTGGCGCAGGTATTGAAGCTTATTTCGGTGAGATCCTTTTAAAGGGCTTTCTTGATATGCCATATCAATGGCATATCAAATCCAACTCAGCAGATCTTGTTAATGCGGTCCAGTGGCGTAATTATCTTGGAAGAAATTTTTTTACTCCGTGTCTTACTATTTTTAATAATATTCTCATGGTTGTAATAATGCTCACAGCTCTTTTTATCGTTCAGCCTGCTGTTTCTGTTATAGTTCTCATTGTTCTTGGCAGTTCTGCGTATTTTATTTACACCGTAATTAAAAGACAATTGGACAGGATTGCAACGGTGGCAAGGGATTATACGCTTAAAATAAATAAAGAAGTTACCATGGCTGTTCATGGGATCAAGGATGTTAAAATATCCAGGAGTGAAAATACATTTGTTTCAAAGTTTGTTGAAAAAGCTGTGCCATTGTCAAAAATTTTCGGTATTCAGGTTTTTTACAGTAGTTCTCCTGTATTAATTTTAGAAACAATTGGTTTTGCCATGCTCTGCCTGTCTATCTGTTTAATGCTTTTATGGGGTAAAACTTCTACAGCATATGCAACAGGGACCATGACTCTTCTTGCAGTTACTGCATGGAAAGCATTACCTGCTGTAAATCAAATCCTTGGCAGTATAACCACAGCGAGGAATTCCCTCCCCTATATTGCAAATGAGGTGCAATATTTTACCCTTATTGAGGCTGAAAATCAGGTTGAACAGCAGGTTGAACAACTGAGTTCAAAGCAGGCTGAGCAACAGTCTGTAAATAAAATTGGGCAACAGGCGAAAAATAGAAATAAAAATCAGGTTATGCAGGATGAGACTATAAAAAATATTAAAACAGTTGCTACTAATCAGAAATTTGAATTTTCAGAAAGTATTCAATTCAATAAAGTATATTTTGCATATCAGACTAATGGCATAGAAGTGATCCATAACGTGAATTTTAAAATTGAAAAAGGTAATACCATTGGCATTATAGGAATTTCAGGTGCAGGAAAAAGTACATTGGTGGATCTTCTCATCGGGCTTTTAAAACCATCAAAAGGTGAAATACTCATTGACGGCAGGCGCTTAACACGTGAATTGCTTCCAAAATGGTTAGATATTACCGGCTATGTTCCGCAGTCTCCATATATATATGATGGTACGCTTGCAGAGAATGTTGCATTTGGCATTGAAAATAATAAGATAGATAAAAATTGTGTTCGGGAATGCTGCACAATGGCATCCATGGATGATTTTATTCATGATTTACCGGATAACATAGATTCATTTGTGGGTGAGCGCGGGGTAAAGCTTTCCGGCGGGCAGCAGCAGAGGCTTGCCATAGCAAGGGCGCTTTATAAAAATCCGGAAATTATGATTTTTGATGAAGCCACAAGCTCCCTTGACACAAAAAGTGAAAAGGCAATCAAGAGAACAATTTACAGTTTTAAAGGAAAACAGACCCTTTTTATCATTGCCCACAGACTAACCACTGTCGAGGATTGCGATAAGATTATCTGGCTTGAAAAAGGCAGAATCAGGATGATGGGGAGCCCCGGAGAGATCCTTTCAGCATATCAGGCTGCTTAATACCGGAAACGTAAATTTCTCTCACGTTTTTTTGAAATAAAGCTTATCAAAGGAGTTATGCCTTTTTGTTATTATTTAATGTTTTTGAAGTATAGCAGAAAGATTCTTTTCATTTCCTGAAAGGTTTGTTTTTCTTAATTAATTCTTATACTATTATTACTAATTTCTTTCCCAAATAATGAATCATCTTGATTGTACTTAACTAAATCTATTTTTAAATCAAGTCCCATTTTTACCATTGAGACTAAAAACTTAATTTTATTCGCTTTAAATTCTTCTTTAGATATTTTTGTATCTATGGCAAGGTCAATATCTCCGCTTTTTTTTGCATCATCAACTCTGCTTCCAAAAAGATATATATCCACATCACCAAAACTATTATATATGCTCTTTTTTATACTATTTTGTATTCTACGTGAAAGTCTCATTTTATGTACCTCTTTGCAAATTTCAGTGCATTTAAATAGTAACTTTCGATTTTATGAAAGTTATCAATACAAAACTTTAAATCTTCCAAAGCCTCCTTTAATTCTTCTGGGTAGTCATGTTCTAACTCATTTCTGATTTCTCTAAGTTCTATCCAGTTATCTAAGCTGTCTATAATCTGCTCTTTTTCAATATTGTACAATACTTCACTCATTTTACTACCATCTATGCCAGCTACTTCAAGCAAAAGAGAGAAAATTTTAGCTCCTAAAAAATCTTGGATGGCACTAAATCTTTTCAAATAAGCATCAAGTATAGCCCTTTCTTGCGGTTGTAAAGTATTAAATACAAAAAGTCCAAGTTCAAATTCTCAATTACATAAAAAATTGAGGCTGTTTAGTACATCCTGCCAAAACATGGGAAGTCGGCAATTCCATCCATAAAAACAGCGCAAATCAAATTTTCAGCAGAAAATTAACGAAAAAATATCAGGAAAAGGAGGAATATCGAACAAAAAAATTGCTTTAAACAAATAAAAAATATCAGGAGGCAATAAGGATACGTTAAATCAGGGATAGACCTGACAAAGGCGGAACAGGATTCGCACTGAGCATTAGCATGCTACTCAATCTGGATAATAAAGCGTTTTTTGAACCTGTAATTTGACAAAAGAACAAGGCATGGGAAGGCGACATTATTCTTCACTGAAACTTCAGCGTTGATTTTGTTGAGTTTCCTGCTGATACTGCTGATATTGAATTTATCAAGAGATCGCTTCATCTGTCAGAAGTTTTTTAAAATTTTTCTTAAGGGGATAAAGATAAACAT
>WGCX01000164.1 GCA_015493575.1 Desulfobacteraceae bacterium
AATCAGACCAGTGTGGAATTGAAACTAGACGTTATAGGCTGAATCTGACTTACAGCATTATGCTTTTAATCAGACCAGTGTGGAATTGAAACCTCCGATAAGACCTACCCCAAGTGGGCCTGTTATATCTTTTAATCAGACCAGTGTGGAATTGAAACCCGGCGATGAAAAAACAAAACCCTGTGCGCAACAAATCTTTTAATCAGACCAGTGTGGAATTGAAACGGGCAACTTTTTTACAGGCGTATAGGCTCATAACCTCTTTTAATCAGACCAGTGTGGAATTGAAACCTATTACTCTTCAATTTACAGGGGTAGGTGCATACGCTTTTAATCAGACCAGTGTGGAATTGAAACGGGGCAGATCGCTAAAATTTTTTCTAAACAGCGGTGTGCTTTTAATCAGACTTTTGGGACTCCTTTAATGACAGGTATGGCGGATAAGTCCGCATGCGGCTCTAACGGTCAGATTGACCACCTTTGCCCGAACCAGGTTCAACAAAGCCCTGTCCCGGGAAAAGCACCAACGACGAATTATATCTTGTGTTTAATTGTTGCGAAAACCTCTGGCGTGGGTTTGGGAAGACCGGAAATTTTCCAGGCCACGATGGGGTCGGGAAATTGCTGATACTGGCAGTCCTTTAACTGCCCCACATTTTTACATACCGCCCGCACAATGGGAAATGCCTCAAATTTTTTATAGTAGTCCCGAATGAATTTCAAGATATCCATCTGGTCTCCGCTCAGGGGGCACTCTTGGAAAACGCCTTCCTGGTCTGCTATCTGGCATGCTATTTTCTCCGTCCAGGATTCAAAGTTTTCAAGATACCTTTCCGGATCAAACGTTATTTCATTGTTTTCTTTATCCATTGCTGCCATGGTTAACCTCCTCTACCCCTTGGGAATACTTCATGTTTTCTAATTTGTTCTTAAGGATCGAAAATTTTATAAGTTGAACGAGATTGCTTGTCTTCTATCCCATCTACTTCGTTGCATCAAAGGCCGAATACGTTGGTTCTGCCGTATTCGGCCGTAATGAGCATCGCTTTTCACCATCCCCATGTCGTCGTCGACGGCAACGTTAAACGTGTGCTGGCACGTCTGTATGAAATAGATGACCCGGTCAATCGCTCTTCGTCCCAAAAGATTTTTCATCAGGCGGTATCAAAATTGTTTGATACCGGAAATCCATCCGCTTTCAACCAGGCAATGATGGAACTGGGTGCGCTGATATGCCTGCCGTCCGAAAAATCCAGAATGCAGCCATTGTCCAGTCCAAAAACACTGTTGTGCATACAAAAATGGAACTACGGATTGTTTATTTCGATAAACGTTTGATCTCCTCTTCAAGTTCATCTAACATATCAAACAATTTATCCGTTATCCCTTTGAATTCCAAAAACAGATCCCTTGCTTTTTCTTTTTCACCATCATTGAAAAGCCGGGCAATTTCACGGGCGGTTTCATGAACTTTTTCATGCTGGCTGTCAATCGCCTTGAACACCGTGTTCTGTCCATATTTATCTTTGCCGTCGCTGAAATACCATTGTCCGAATTCGCAGTCATGGTGGGCAACGATACCGGATGGGGACAGAGATGATTTCCCTGCAAGCATGTCTGATAATTTTTCCTTAAATTTATTATGGGCAAGTTTTACAGCACCTGCATGAAAACGGCCATCGTCCCTGAGCTGGAACTGGCCTGTCAAGTTAGAAATCTCCTGAACAAGTTTATTCAGATCCGCTGCAGTATCGGTCAGCTGGTCGCTGTTATTGGTCATTGTTACAGATGCGTGATCCACAAGGGCAATTTCTTTGGCGATCTGATCTGAAACAGCAGCTGCCTGGGAAATATTTTCATTTACCTCTATAAACCCGGAAGATGTCTGGTGGACATTATCGGAAATTTCACCGGTTGTGGCGGTCTGCTCCTCAACTGCCGCTGCAACACTGCCCACCAGTTCATTTACGTCCCTTATTATTTCCGTGACCCGCCTGATCTCTTTCACGGTTTCACTGCTGATGGTTTGAACACCTTCTATTTTATGTCTTATATCAATTGTTGCCTCTGCTGTCTGGTTGGCAAGACTTTTGATCTCACCTGCAACAACGGCAAAGCCCTTGCCTGCTTCCCCGGCCCTTGCAGCTTCAATGGTGGCGTTTAAAGCCAGCAGATTGGTCTGCTCGCTGATATCCTGGATCGCCTCTGTTACTTTTCCAATATCCCTTGCCGATACGCCAAGTTCACCGATTTTTTTCGATGCTTTTTCAGCTTCATCAACGGCCTGTGCCGTAATTGAGCTTGTTTTCCCGGTATTTGCGGAAATTTCATTAATGGTTGCTGACATCTCTTCCGTTGCTGAAGCAACCTGGTTTACATTCATGGTGGCCTGTTCCATGGCTTCTGTCACGGAATTCATGTTAACGCTCATCTCTTCTGCTGCTGCAGCAACGGTGTTGGCCCTGGATTGCACCTGCTCTGCATCGGTCACCATAAGCTCTGATACCCCTGACAATTCTCTGGATGAAGCATCTAACACTTTAGTATTATCCACGAAATTAAGAAGAATTCCATTGAGCTTTTCAATAAAAAGATTAAACCATCTGCCAAGTTCCCCTATTTCATCCTTTGACGATACCGTAATCCTTACCGTAAGATCCCCTTCTCCTTCTGCAATATCCTTCATATTATTCACAACACCGCTCAAAGGCCGCGTAACATAAATATTAATTATTGCTATAATCGAAATAATAAGGATCAGCATGATAACCGAAAAAATCCAGAGCACCTTATAAATTGTGCGTGCACTTGCATTTATTGTTGCTGTGACAACACCTGTTTTTCTGCCAAGTATGAATAAACCGAGCTTTTCGCCTGAAAAACTTTTAACGGGCAGTGCAATGGTAAAATATTTTTTATCAAACATACCGCCTTTAAGCGCTTTTGTAAGATCCAGGTCTTTTAAAACATAGGATAAAAAATCTTTATTCACACTTTTCTGACTTAAATAGTAATTTTTAAAATGAGGCTTTGATTTTAATTTTTTTGCAATATCAAGATACTTTCCATCAAGGAAATACAGAAATTCAATATTACTTGGTTTTAAATCTTTTTGGATTGAATTCAGCCCCCCTTCAAAATCAGCTATGCCAACAAAATTTTGTTCATCTGAAACAGGTAAACTTTTGTCTATAATGGGGAAAAGTCCCTTAAGCCTTAATCCTTTTGGTGATTCCTCCATTGTAATGATGGGTTTTTGTGTTGCTTTAACCCTTTTATATGCCCGGCTGTAATTTAAGCTCTCTCCGCTGCTTGATTTATTCCATGATTTTACAAAGGAATGTAAATCAGAATCAATGAGATGAACCGCAACATGTTTAAAGTTAGAATTTTCCCTGAATATTTTGCCATAGCGCTTCAGAATATTAAAAGCCTCTCCCTTGTCATTTGTTTCCATGGCTTCCATGATATTTTCATTGGTTGCGATTTGCAGGGCATTGGTCAACCACGTGTCTTTTTTGGCATCTAAAAGTCCATTAAATGAAGCAGTGAGCAATTTTTTTGTGTTGATCAGTTCAGTTTTTTTAATGGCTTTTAACTGGGCATTGACAAAAATAGAAATAACAATGGATGAAACAATGATCAGAACAGCAAAAACAACGTATAATTTTTTTTTGATACTTAAATCCTTAAAATTCATTTTTTTCTCCTCTTTTAAATTGCAATGAATTGTAAATTAAAATTTTTATATATCTAAATCAAATAATCGATTTTGTCATGTAAATTCTGCCATGATGTACACCCGTTATATCCTGACAATTTCCATATCTTCATAGTCCCTGTCCGCAAACAGAACTAAATCTGCTTCGCTGTCCCTTCTCTTTAAAAGCCCGTCTAAACCTGTACCCTCCCATAATCGTTTCATTGCTTTTATTTGTGCTGCAATACCCTGATAATCCATATCGGGTACAAGTGATTTTATTGCAGCCATTTCACTTCTCCGTGAACCTTTCATGGCACACCCCCTGTTATAAATCAGGGATAACAGTGCGGCCTGGGCATCGGGGAAAAGATTTTCCACTTCAGGGTATGTTTTCCTTGTTTTTACAGCATATCTGGGAAGGGAGGATTCATAAAAAACTTTTTTTGCAGATTCTAAGGGAATAAAAATATCTTTTACTCCATGAAAGATTTGTTCTGCAGCTTTTCCTTTTTTGCCGGAAATTTTTAAGAGCTTCTGCAGATTCTCAAAGTCAATTTTTCCCTGCCAGTCTTTTCTGATCCTGCCGGCGGTATTATATCCAAGATCATACCCAATTCCAATGGTAATACCTGATGACCCTCCGGGCCAGACAGGATGGGACAGAAATTTTTTATAATAATTTTTTGAGGATATTTCGTATTTTACTATTAAATCAAGACCTTTTTGGGAAACCTTTAATGCATATTCAAATTGATGTTCTTCTGGAAGTTTCTCTTTATTCTCATTTTTGTCCTGGTTTTGATTTTTTTCTTTTTTATCTGTCTTTTCTTTATCATGATTTTCAGCAAAGATTCTGTTTTCAAGCGCAGTCAGTGTGGCAGGTCCGATAATCCCGTCAGCATTAACCCCAATATAGGACTGAAGGCGTTTAATCCGGTTTTTTACTATGCTGCTCTGCCTCATTATTCTGCAACTCCCATATTTTTAACGACCTTAATGGCGGAATAACACAGCAATCACCTTATCAATATTACATATGTGCTGTTATTATTACCAGCATCAAAGATTCTGACAAATATAGATAATGAACGTATTATATTTACG
>WGCX01000165.1 GCA_015493575.1 Desulfobacteraceae bacterium
GTCATGGTAACCGCCACAATCCACACCCTTGCCTGGATGAGGGGTTTTCCCAACATCATAAAAACACGGATTGAAAAGGCCAGAGGAAGACGCTATGTATTTTACCTTCGTTTCCCGACCTGGCATAGACTGACTCATTTTATCTTGTTTATCAGCGTAATCGGCCTTGCTGTCTCCGGGCTGCCGCTTCGTTATTCATCGACTGTATGGGCCCGGACACTTATCACTTTTATCGGCGGATTTAAACATATTGATCTCCTGCATAAAAGTATGGCGGCACTGCTCTTTCTTGCAGTCCTTCTCCATGGCTATTATCTGATAAATCTTGTCCGGCAAAAGGGATTTCGAGGTTTTTTCCGCTTTTTATTTTCTCCTGATTCCCTGTTCCCCAAGGTACAGGATTTCAAGGAAGCCTGGGATGAATTTCGCTGTTTTCTGAAAGGAACCTGTGAACCCAAACGGGATAAATGGAGTTACTGGGAAAAATTTGATTACTGGGCTGTTTTCTGGGGAATGATCGTCATTGGAGGCTCAGGACTCATGTTGGCCTTTCCGGAAATCACCACCCGTTTTGTTCCGGGATGGATTCTCAACGTGGCCCTAATCTTTCATTCCGAAGAGGCATTGCTGGCAATATTTTTCTTATTTATTTTCCACTTTTTTCATGCCCATCTGCGCCCCATGAAATTCCCCATAGATGAGACTATATTTACCGGGAGAATTTCCGAAGAGGATTATTTTAATGAAAGGCAGCTCGAGGTTGCAAGAAAAAGTCCGGATGAATTGAAAAAAATGCAGGTGAAACCGCCAAATTTCTTCTTCCGGCTGGCCGTTTATATAGTAAGTTTCATTGCGGTGGATATAGGGCTTATCCTGATTGCATGCATCCTTTACACGGCCTGGAAAACAGGAAATATCTTCCCATAAAAAATCATCTATACAACAAAATGGGAAGAAATGGTTCCTTTCAAAAAGCTCTCTATTCAAAAGTTGCCTTAAGACCTTTGATAAAACTCTCTTTCTCGGCCTTGGACAGCTTTGCCTCAGGGTGGGCCAAGAGATACTGCGGGGGCGGCATTTTATTCTCCTGAACCTGATACGATGCATAGGCGCCTTTATTGACCTTCTGCACTCCCCACATGGAGACATTGAAGTTCTTTCTCCCTTCAGTAACATCCCGGGTAATCAACCAGGAAGCAGGAGCGATATTACTGTACCAGGGCCATTTTGTCATGTTACTGTGGCAATCTCCACAGGCCCTGTAAAAAATTTCTTTGGTCTGCCGGCTGTCCCAGGAGACTTCCTGCCGTACATCCGGATTGTCATGATTTCTCCCGTAAGGAACAAACTGGGCTGCTCCTACGAGCAGAATGGCGCCACCGATTATCATTTTTCCGTTCATGTTTACTCCTTGAAATAAAGTGAATCCCCGTTACGATTCTTTTTAATCTTATGGGTGCCTTGAAAAATGAGAATTTTCGTTCGAGGTCAAGGAACAGGAAAATTAAAAAGCACAGCATATTATTCACATGTGAGCATTTTTCATTTTTCTGTGACGCAGAAGTCGGGCGAGGTAAGCGAGACTCCGAAAGGCAATTTTTCAAGGTGTCCTTATAAATTACTCTAAGGATGATCATGAACTCAGGCAAGGTGAAATCTACCCCTTCCCAAAAAAACACACCCTATCTTTCCAAGGAAAGGGAAACCTGCATGCAGCTGCACCACTGCACATTTACTACCCTGTATCACTGGTCGCAGCAAACACGATAACCTTACGTCTTTTTAAAAAATTAAACGGGCAGAGAACCGGGAAATTCGCATTCAGGCCGGACCAGCGACAATGTATACCGAACAGGAACCAATACCCCTGCCTGTTGACGGCATTCTTGACCTGCACTGTTTTCGACCAGGGGAGATCAAGGACCTTGTACCGGAATATCTGCAGGAATGCAGAAAACGAGACATCCTGCAGGTGCGGATCATCCACGGTAAGGGAACAGGGAGCCTGCGGCGCACGGTACACGCGATCCTGGGACGGCTTGAGGGAGTGAAAAGTTTTCGAATGGCCGGGGAGGACGCCGGCTCATGGGGGGCTACTCTGGTGGTTCTTCAGGCGGAGGAGCGGCCTCCACTTTCTCGATAATACCATGGGCCGCCGCCAGATTACGGACAGAGAGCATAAAGGTTGACGGCAGGGGCAGGGCCCGGCCTTCCCTGAGTATTCCCAGTTCCCTGGCCATCAGCAGGCATCCCAGGGAATGAATGCCCTCCTGATTATCACAGATGGTCTGCATGCGCAAGGCATCGGTCAGAAAAGGGATCAGGTCTTCACAATTTTCAGAGAGTCCGCGCAACTCATCTTCAACAAGTTCCCGGTGCGCGCGGGCAAATTCCGTCACACCGGGATCCAGGGCCTCGGTGCCGAACAGATTATTGACCAC
>WGCX01000166.1 GCA_015493575.1 Desulfobacteraceae bacterium
TCAATGGCGCGGTGTGCCATATATTCATCACTGAACTCAGATATTCCATGGGAAGTATCGGAAAAAAATCCTGCTGAGTCAATGATCTCTTCTCTTGTGGATGCAAGAATCGGTTCCCGCTGGAACCTGCCTGTCTGACGGGTGACAATGGCACCGTCAATATGACCTGTATCAAATAAGTGCAGCAGAAGTCCTGTAACCACACCTCCGTCTGTGGCCATTTTCCGGATATCAGGATCAACTGCCCTTGCAACACTTGTTTCCATCACCCTGCCGATGGGCTCACTCCAGTTTATACGTTTTTTAGTTTCAGCATCCAGTTCATCAATTTCCGGACATATCAAATAGCAAAGCCCGCATTCAATGCACTTGTCCATATCCCTGTACCGGGGCTTTCCATCTTCATCAAGTTCCAGCGCACCGTAGTTCACTGCCGTACAAAACGCTACACAGCCGCCGCAGCGATGGCACAGCCCCGGTTTCTGGACTTCCTGCACAAGATTGAAAAAAGTTTTCATTATACCTCCTGTATATTCTCAAAAATTTTATTCATTTATTGTCTTTGAAAAACCTTTGATGAAATTGTCTACATTTCGGACTCAGGGTGAAAAACTGCAACACCGGCAAGATCATCACCGAGATAGGCACGTTCATTTGGCCCTAAAATACCAAGTGAAAGACATATTAAAGTCCATAAGTGGACAGTGTTCCAGGCATGGTCGTGAATTTCGGCAAGGTCGTGTACCTGGGCATGGCAGTTGTGGCATGGGGTGATGCAGTAATCAGCCTTGGTTGCAATTATCTGATCTGTTTTGATCTGACCGAATTTATGCCGCTCTTCAGCATATCCTGACTGCAGGAATCCACCGCCTCCACCGCAGCAGTAATTGTTGGATTTGTTGGGATACATATCAACAAAATTTTCTTCTCCAACAACTTTCTTTACCACAAATCTTAAGTCTTCAGCCACCGGATCTCCAAAGGATTTACGAACAAGCTGGCATGGGTCCTGAACAGTGAACTTGATTTTAAGGTCTTTGTTCCAGTCAGAATTAACCTTTAATTTTCCCTGTCTGATCCATTGTGCGTAATACTGGATTATACTTTTAACTTCAAAGTCATGTGAAATATTGTATTTTTTCAGTCCTGACCGGACTGCAAAAAGTTCATGGCCTCACTCTGTATTGAGCCAGACTTTACAGCCTAAGTCCTCAACAGCTTTTGCCTTGGTTTCCACAATATGTTTCCATGCTTTGTCATCGGCAAGAAACATGCAGTAATTCTCAGCAGCCCACCCTTTGGTACCGTATGTCCAGTTAGCTCCAACAAGATGAAGGATCTTCCAGAGGGGCACCATTTCATCGGGTTCAGTAACAGGCTCGCGGGAATTCTGGTTAAAAAAGAACTCAGCACCCTGTTTATTTACAGGGGCTTTCATTTCAGCAAACTCCGGCTGTGCCTCCCGGTATTCGTCAAGAACATCTTCCACAACAAATTCAAAATCTTCTTCATTTGTACCCATGGCACTGCATGTATCGTTCTTTAATGCTAAATCACATGATGCAAGGATTCCCCTGGGACGTTTGTCCCTTGGCCATGACTGCCTTGCATAGTAAACAAGCTGGGGAATATCTATCTCCATTGGGCATACATGAATGCATCTTCTGCACATGGTACACATCCATACCCACGGGGTGGATGTAACCTGTTCATCCATTCCAAGGGCAGCCATGCGCAAAAATTTTTTGGGATCCATATCTTCAAGCCCCGTTGCAGGGCAGCCCGAAGAGCATGCCCCGCAGGTTAAGCAGGCATTTAAATTGCCTCCCTCGGGCAAAAGCTCCATCACCTTATCTTTAAAAATGCCCGGTTTTTCTCTTCCTAACAGGATTTCTGCCATTTTTATATTTTATCCTCCAGATTCAAAATATTTACCTGAACAGTCAATATTTTTGTTTTCAGGCAGTTTTCTTTACTTTATGCTGCAGCGGGTTAGGGCCAAGTGAACGTATTTTTTCGGTAAATTCTGTAACAAGTTCGGCAAAACGGGGTGCTTCAGCAGAGGATACCCATTCAATGGCAAATCTTTGAGGGTCAATACCGGCAGTTTCAAGTGCTATGCGAATCGCTTCGCTTCTTGCCAGAGCTTTGTAATTACCTTCCAGGTAATGACATTCACCAAGATGTCACCCCATTACCATAACTCCGTCTGCCCCCTGTTCAAGGGCATTTACCACAATATCAGCAGGCACCATACCTGAACACATTACCCTTATGGGACGCATATTCGGAGGATACTGCAACCTGGATACACCGGCAAGATCTGCTCCTGCATAGGCGCACCAATTACATAGAAAGCCGATGATAGTCGGTTCAAACTTTTCAGACATATTCTTTTCTCCTTATATTTTTTATTAAACTCCGATAAATTGCTTTTATAGTAAAAACTTTATTATTTGTTAAAATCTCTGATTCTTAGAAGCTGTTTATAAAACACCAGATCAGCCTCATGGCGGTTATATTAATAAATTAATTGATTGGTAAGAGCAGCATCAACCTGGGCCTGTATCTGCTCTGTTGTAAAACCATGAACTATTATTCCGCCTTTGGGACAGGTGGCCTCACAGATACCGCATCCCCTGCACAGGGCAGGATCACTTACAACATAGGACTTGCCCGTTTTTTCGCTGTCATGTTCCAGCTTTATCGCATTATATGGGCATGCATCCACACACAATGCGCATCCGTCACATTTGTCTGTAACCATTGACTTGATTGCATCAAGTTTCATTTTGTCTCTGGAAAGTATAACCCCTGCCCTTGATGCTGCTGCAAGACCCTGGGCAATAGATTCATCAACGGGTTTCGGATAATTACACATTCCAGCCACAAACAGACCATCCACAGGCATATCAACGGGTTTCAATTTTGGATGAGCTTCATTTAAAAATCCATCCTGGTTGACACCGCATTTATATAATTCAACTAATTCATCATTTTTATTCGGAACAATTGCAGCGGCAAGGATGAGAAAATCCGCATATAATTTAACGGGAAGCTGGACAACGGGTTCATAAACTTTTACATATATCTCATTGTTTTCAATGGAAACTTCCGGTTTATCATTACGGTTAAAGCGGATAAACAAAACCCCGAGATCCCTTGCTTTTTTGTAAAGGTCTTCCCGGTCACCATAGGTTCTCATATCCCTGTATAAAATATAAACATTCATCTCAGGGTTAACGGTTTTCAAAAAAATAGCACTTTCAACGGCATGGGTACAGCAAACTCTGCTGCAATAGGGCCGCTTTTCATCCCTTGAACCAACGCATTGAATGAAAACAGCACTTTTTGCTTTTTTAATTTCATTATTGTTGTTCCTGACTGCCGCATCAAATTCAAGATGGGTCATGATTCTGTCATCTTTACCATACATGTATTCTGCAGGTCTGGATTCCTTTGCACCGGTGGCAACTACGGCTACACCGTAATTAACGTTTATCTTTTCATTATCCGCCTGAATTTCACTGGAAAAATTACCAATTGATCCCTGTACAGATAAAAGCTGTGCATTTTTAATGACATTTATTTTTTCATTATTTTCCACCTTATCTATTATTTTTTCAAGCATGGGACGTATAGGTTCGCCCTTGTATGTATGGTTCAGGAACCATGCGTTGCCGCCAAGACGGTCATTATTTTCGATAAGTATGCAGTCATAACCCTGATCAGCGAGAGCAAGAGCTGAATTCATGCCTGCCAATCCTCCGCCTATGACAAGGGCCTTTCTAACAACATTAACACTGATCTGGTCCAACGGATAATTTTTTGCAACACGTGCCACACCCATCCATACCTGATCTTTCGCCTTTTGAGTTGCTTTTTCAGGCTCTTTCTGGTGCACCCAGGAGTTCTGGTTACGGATATTGACCATCTCAACAAGGTAACCGTTAAGACTTGCCTCTTTTAATGTGTCCTGAAATAAAGGTTCATGAGTTCTTGGAGTACACGCTGCAATAACAATCCTGTTAAGCTTATGTTCCTTGATTTTTTCGGCAATGATTGCCTGGGTATCAGCGGAACAGGTAAAAAGATTGTTATCCACAAAGGATACATATGGAAGATCTTTTGCATACTCGGCAAGGGCATGTACATCCACGGTGTTTGCGATATTGATACCGCAGGAACAGATAAATACACCTATTGACGGAACCTGGTCCTTTACATCGTTTTCAGGCGGGTATGTTTTTGTTTTTGTAAGACTGCCCCTTGATGCGGAAAGGATACGGGCAGCTTCAGCAGCAGCAGTTGATGCCTCGGTAACCGATTGAGGAATATCCTTTGGAGCCTGGAACGCACCTGTTACAAAAACGCCGGGTCTTATTGTTGAAACCGGGTTAAAATCCTTTGTCTTTGCAAATCCGTAATGATTAAGTTCTATTTTGAATTTTTCAGCAAGCTGGGGAGCATCCTCTGGTGCTTCAAGCCCGACTGACAGTACAGCAAGGTCAAATTCTTTCACAATCTGACGGCCTTCTGTATTGGTGTAACGCATTATAACGCCGTTGTTGTTTTTTCCAGGATCAATTGTATGGGGACGCGCCTGAATAAATTGGACATCACCTTTACGGGCATTTTCATAATAGCGCTCAAATTCTTTGCCGTGGCTTCTGATATCCATGTAAAAGATGCTCTGCTCTGTCCCTTCTCCACTGAGATGTTCGGAAGTAACCATGGCCTGTTTTATTGCATACATACAGCATACATTGGAGCAGTATCCGTTTTTGCACTGATTGGTATTTCTTGATCCAACACATTGAAGCCAGGCGATTTTCTTTGGTTCTGTATGATCGGAAGGACGGACAAGATGTCCCTGAAAAGGACCTCCTGCAGATAGCATACGCTCATATTCAAGGCTTGTTACCACATCGGGGATGATCCCGTATCCATAGCAATCAAGGCCTGAGGGATCAAAGGCCTTAAATCCCGGGGCAAGTATCACAGCACCGACATTAATTGAAACGATTTCTTCCTTATCATCAAAATTAATGGCGCCGGTGGGACAGAATTTCTCACAGGCACGGCATTTCCCGCGGGTAAGATAGATGCAGTTGTCCGGATCAATGGCGTATTTAAGTGGAACCGACTGTCCGTATTTAATGTAAATTGCCTTTCGTTTCCCCATGTTGGCGTTGAATTCATCATCAACCTTTTTGGGACATTTCTCAGCGCACAAACCGCAAGCTATGCATTTATCCGTATCAACGTATCTTGATTTTTTCTTAACCTTAATTGTAAAATTTCCTGCATCGCCTTCAACATCAACGATTTCGGAAAGGGTTAATAATTCCACATTCAAATGCCGGCCGACCTCGACCAGTTTAGGTGAAATTATTCACATTGCGCAGTCATTGGTTGGAAAAGTTTTATCGAGCTGAGCCATTGCCCCGCCGATACCGGCGCTTTTTTCAATCATGTAAACACGATAACCGGACTCTGCCAGATCAAGTGTTGCCTGCATGCCGGCAATGCCTCCGCCGACAACCATCACCGATCCTGTGGGTTTATCTGTCATTGTCACCTCATTGTTGTTTTGTCTTGTGTTAACTCCGGTTTGTTCCGGTGCAAAAGGATTTTGTTTTAATGGATTTTTCCCGGATATTTTTTTCTGCACCGAAGAATTCTGTGCGAAATGATTATCATTTTTTTCAAATTCACCAATAAAATCTTTTGGGATATCGAATTGATCGCAGAAGCGGATAAGTTCAGCCTCATCAATAAGATATCGTTTGGCAATTGTCGGCCGGGCCGCAAGCTTTCCGCTTTTGATCCAGTTACTCACAGTGTTTCTGTGAACAGAAAATTTTTCAGCGAGTTTACCGATTTGTATCTCAATCATTATTTTTCTCCGTTTTGTCAAAATCTTTGTTTTTCGTGCCGGACGCTGGCCACCATGCTCCGGCCTGCCGTTTTCTCGACTTTGGCTCATAATTTATTATTGACAGACCAGGCGCATAACCAGATCTGCCATTTTCGGGACAGCCTTTTTAACAGGTGTTGACAGACCAGGAGCAACAGCCTCCGGAATACCGGATGTCTGCACCACAAACACCTTTACATCAACGCCGGTGTCCTCCTTTAACTCCTTCAACATATTGGTTGTGGGAAACTGGTGCAGGGAAAAATCATTTGCCTTGGCAGGAGCAATCCCGTCAATATCGATTTCATACAGCTCACCTGTATCCTTTCCAGGATCGTATGCCGCATCAATGATGATAATCTGCCGCGGTTTTTTTTCAGACAGCATGATGTCAAATAAAATATCACGGATGGATGTTCCCACATCCATGCAGGTTATATAATCAGGTAAACTGCATTCAGCCTGGAGATACTCCATAACAGCAGGGCCAAAACCGTCATCTCCCATCAAAGTGTTACCACAGCCAAACACTACGCATTGCTTTTCAAAAATATCTTTAATACCTGTATTCAAAATAATCTCTTTGTTTAAATTATGTTATTAGTGCCAATTATTCTAAGTAACAAAATTTTTATTACACAATATTTGTGCCTAATATGCTTTAAAAACCAACCACCTGTTTTTTAAGGTTAAATTTCAATATATAGGCTGAAATAAGTAAAATCAATAGTTTAAATTGAGAATAAACTTCTCAGTCAGACAAGCTTTTCGTATTTTCCACTCCCAGTGTTTCAAAAATCCGGCGGGAAGTGTGTGACTTATTTAGAGAGTATAGATGAATCCCTTTAACTCCGTGATCAATAAGATCTCTGATCTGTTCAGCAGCCCAGTGAATGCCAACTTCTTCAAACCCTTTATCACTATTAGTGCGGGAAAGTGCCCGCATAAGTCGCGCTGGTATCCTGGTACCAGCTGCAAACTCTGACATCCGGCGCATAAGTTTATCTGATGTCATTGTAGTTATGCCGGCAATAACGGGAATGGTGATTCCTGCAATCTCACATCTCTCGCAAAAATCATAAAAATCTCTATTATCAAAAAAGAGCTGTGTGCAGATATAATCGGCGCCTGCATCCACTTTTGCCTTCAGATAATCAATCTCCTTCAGTCGGTTTGGAGTTTCCGGATGCCCTTCCGGATACCCTGCTACACCTACGCCCATCTGGGGGAAATATTTTTTTATGAATGCAACTAATTCTACAGCATAGCTGAATCCACCCACAACAGGTGTAAAATCAGTCTCTCCTTTAGGTGGATCTCCGCGCAGAGCCAGGATATTTTTTATGCCACTGTGGTCATAAGTTTCAAGAATAGATCGTATTTCGTTACGCGTTGCCCCTACACAAGTAAGGTGAGAAACTACAGGAAGATCTGTTTCCCGTTTGATGCGAACCAGCAGGTCATGAGTTAGATTCCGGGTTGAACCTCCGGCACCATATGTGACGCTCACATAGGCAAGCTTAAGGGATACCATATCGTTGATGGTAGTAAAAAGTTGACCCGCTGAAGCTTTTGTTTTCGGGGGAAACACCTCAAAACTGAACGCTATTTTGTGGTTTTTTAAAATTTGTTTAATATGCATGCGTTATTCTCCTACTTTTCTGATTCATTCTTTTTTTCAGTCAATCGTAGCGACCTTCTCGCAAGAGCCTCTTTATTTCTTCTTATATCCTTTTTTGAAATAAGTTTCAGAGACGGAATTTCCGCTGGTCTCCGGTCTTCTCCTAATGCAACAAATGTAAGATAAGCTGATGCGATGTGAGTCTTAACACCGACTAAAATATCTTCATTTTCCACCCTTACTCCTATCTCCATGGAAGTTCTGCCCGTCATATTAATACTTGCTTTTACAGTTATAATATTGCCTATAAAAGCGGGGTTATGAAAATCCAGTCTGTCTATAGATGCAGTAACACATATTTTGCCTGCATGTCTCACTGCCGCAACACCTGCTGCATTATCAATCTCTTTCATTATAACGCCACCATGAACAATCCCCATCGGATTAGCATCCTCAGGCATCATTATCCTTGCCAGAATCACACGGGAATTCTTTGCCGTTTTTTCTGATTTCATCAAAGTCACCTTTGCAATCTAAAGCAGACTGCGGTTCTAAATTTCAATCTTTTTAAATTACGTCAATTCAGACGTTCTCAATGTTCTTTACCTCATGGGAGAAAAATTTTATTTCTGTCAAATAAAAGGCAGAACACTACCAGGTTTTTAAATTATAAAAAAAAGCCGTTACAATTTTTAACGTTTTTCCTTCAGTTCTATTGATAATCATGATTTTTCATTTTAGCAGTTTAATTATGCTGTAACATACTGCGATGGCCTGCAATGATATCTTCTGCAAAATAAACAAGGCTGCTGTAGAATGAAAAAACCTGTACAAATTTTTTTGTGTTAAATCTGCGGGTCAAACCCTCTCTCCTGATATTTAAAAGTTTTATATCCATGGCATTTATCATGAACTCAAGATCATTTTCTGCAGGCAGGTACTTGTTTTCCATGAGCATTACAAGGGCATCTCCACTTTTTTCAGCAATGCTTTTAATTTCCCTTGACATGATAATTTCGCAGCCATCGGCATCAATAAAGTTAAGAGCCCTTATCATATTGCGCAGATGTTCAACCGAGCGGTTTATTACTGAAATTTTAACCGGAAAATTTTCATTGATTTTTTTGTGATAAATAATAGCCTCATTGTGTATGATTTTCTGCAGTAAAGCATGGTCCTCCCATGCTTCTCTGACAAGGACATCCATTAATGCATCATTTACGTTATGCTGTTTCGCTAAAAATGCATCAGCGAGAAAAAGGCATTTCTCAGCACATTCCTTTGCCTGAACGGCAAGTCTTTCCCTTAGCACATCAACTTTTCTTTTTGGAAAAATCAGAATTGATACAAAAAAAGCACATAAAATACCGATACAGATTTCAAAAACCCTTGATAATCCGACAAAAAGGGCATTGTGAGTGTGAAGTCCCGTCATTATAACAATTACAACAGTGATGGCCGCCATGCGGTACCTGGTTTTGTATTTGGTAAGAAAACTGCACAACCCTATTGTTACAAATAGAGCTGCACCTATGAAAAAAGGGGTTTTCGGAATTACAAGAATGGCAAAAACGCCCAGACAGGCACCAATCAACGTGCCTGAAAATCTGTACAGACACATCTCTACGGAATCAGCAACATAGACCTGCATTACAATAACAGCAGATATAACTGCCCAGTAACCGAACCTAAACTGTAAAAAATAGGTTATTGTATAAGCAAGAACCGCTGCAAAAGCCGTTTTAAAACCATGAACCAAATGGGTTGATGAAATTTTGTTTGAATTTGTCTGCGCATTCCATGAAAAAGATAGATGCATTATTGTTTTTCCCATTGCCTGTTATAAAATTAGCTGCTTTAAAATACACTGCCCTCATGACGGTTTAAAAAGAATAAAACGTAACACATTACTTTTATTTCATTATTTGTCAGAATCTTTGATTCTTTGAGGAAAATCTGGGCCAACCAGATCGGCCTCATGGCCGTTATAAAAAAAGGAGATTATTGGGAAAGTCGTGTTAAGCAGAGCTATTGCTCCGCCGACAACCATAGCCGCCCCAATTGGTTTGTCTGTTATTGTCACCTCGCTTATGTTTTTTGTAGGAAACTGGTGCAGGGAAAAATCATTTGCCTTGGCAGGAGCAATCCCGTCAATATCGATTTCATACAGATCACCAGTATCCTTTCCAGGATTGTCTGCCGCATCAATGATGATAATCTGCCGCGGTTTTTTTTCAGACAGCATGATGTCAAATAAAATATCACGGATCGATGTTCCCACATCCATGCAGGTCACATAATCAGGTAAACTGCATTCAGCCTGGAGATACTCCATAACAGCAGGGCCAAAACCGTCATCCCCCATCAAAGTATTGCCACAGCCAAAAACCACGCATTGTTTTTCAAAAATATCTTTAGTACCTGTATTCAAAATAGCCTCTTTGTTCAAATTGTGCAATAAGTGCAAATTGTTCTAAATAATGGTATCAATAAGCAATACCCGTGCCCTAATTCAAACAAAACAGCTAAGCACTTGTTTTTATTATAATAAATTTTAGATGCTACTTCATGACAAGCAGGACAAACCTATATAGATGGGTAATAATTCCCCTGAAATATTGAATTTAATACAGATAACACATTGTAATTA
>WGCX01000167.1 GCA_015493575.1 Desulfobacteraceae bacterium
CCTTTGATGTCTGATCAATACACCAAATAATACACATAAGTGTACTTTTTGTCAACCCTGCTACGGGGACAAAACGCTTTTTTCCTTTTTTCCTGTTTTTTTTGACTGCAATTAAATAGTAAGGCAATAGAGGCCTTTCCCTTTTATTTTGTAATTGGGTTTTGGATTTAAGTGAGTTATGGAATGAAAAATTTTTTTTATAAGAAAGAGCTCATTTTTGATAAAATAACAAATGCTTTTCCTATGTTCGTTGTGATGCACAGAAGCGCAGTTCAGATCTGCTGCATGGCAGTTTTATATGAAAGAGCTCAATTTTGACAAAGTAACTGATGCTCTTTTTATTTTTGTTGTGAGGCAGTGTAACGCAGTCCAGATCTGCCTCATGGCCATTATAATAAAATTTTCGATGCTTAATACGGGAGATCAAGTGATGGGAATAAAGGTTCGGCAATATGGCATGGTTTTCTGCCTCATGGGTATTTTCTTTTTAACTTTGATTAACATACCTGCATTTGCAGAAACTAACAATCTTGGCATGCTATCCCTTGACGAACTTCTCGATGTGGATGTGGTATCTGTTGCCAAACTGCCGGAAAAAATAAATAATACTCCGGCGGCAGCCCATGTTATTACCGGAGAAGATTTACGCAGAAGCGGGGTTACAAGTATTCCTGAAGCGCTGCGAATGGTGCCGGGCATGCATGTTTACCAGATCGATGCCAACAAATGGGCCATAAGTGCCCGGGGGTTTGACAGCAGATTTTCCAATAAAATGCTGGTGATGATTGATGGACGAACCGTTTATACTCCGCTTTTTTCAGGAGTTTACTGGGATGTTCAGGATACAATGATAGAGGATATCGACCGGATAGAGGTGATTGACGGGCCGGGGGGTACGTTATGGGGATCCAATGCCGTTAACGGTATTATCAATATCATAACCAAGGACAGTGCTGATACCCAGGGGACGCTGGTAACCTTCCAGGCCGGCAGCCGGGACAGGGGAACGGAATCTGCCCGTTACGGCGGATGGATAGATGGCCGTACATCCTATCGTATTTATGGCAAATATTTTGACAGGGGTGATTTTGATTCTGCAGCTGGCGGGGATGCTGCCGATGCCTGGCATGACGGCAGAACAGGTTTCCGTATTGACAGAAATCTTGACGGCGGTGACAAACTCACCCTGCACGGAGATATATATAAAGGCAAATCCGGCAGTACGGAAATATTTCCAATGCTCACACCTCCGTATTCCTTTTGTAAAACAACTCAGGACAAGGTATCCGGAGGCAATATATCAGGCAGGTGGAGTCATATTATTTCAGATAGCTCTGATTTGGCTTTAAAATTTTATTATGATCATACGAGGCGCAGGCAAGTCCATTCGGAGGAAACCTGTGACAGCATGGATATCGATTTCCAGCATCGTTTTTCCCTGTATGGCAGTAACGAGCTGCTCTGGGGTCTTGAATATCGTTATAACATGGATGACATTCCAACTTACACTGACTCCTCATCCGGTTTCTATTACTACAGATTTAACCCTGAAAAACGGCATTATGGACTTTTCAGCGGGTTTTTACAGGATCGTTTTGATTTTGGCGGTAAAAAAGGGGATGCAACCATCGGTACAAAATTTGAACATAACAACTATACCGGTCTGGAATGGCAGCCCAGCGCCCGTTTGATGTGGAAATTTAACGATAAAAATTCCATCTGGGGTGCAGTGTCAAGATCTGTCCGTATTCCATCAAGACTGGAACATGACGGCAGGATAAGTTCCACACCGGTGGCCAATCCACTTTTTCCGATAGGAGGTACTACTGTTGTACCCCGTCTGATTGCCAATAATGATCTTAAATCGGAAAAAGTTATTTCATATGAACTGGGTTACAGGACAAGACCTGTGGATAATATATTTGTTGATATTACAGCTTTTTATAATCATTACAAGGATCTCATCGCAGGATTCACCCCTGGCACCCCGTTTTTTGAAACAGGTTCATCATCAGGTTATACTGTCCTTCCAATAACGGTGGGCAATAACTTCACCGTGGAAACTTTTGGAGCTGAATTAAGCTGCAGCTGGGCCGTTAAAAAATGGTGGCGCCTGACCCCGGGATTCACCTGGTTTGAGTTTAACCTTTTAGATGATAACGGAACAAGTGATCCGCGCCATGAGTTTGCAGATAACAGCATGAGTAAATACCAGGCATCCCTTACATCCTATATGGATCTGCCGGGAAATCTGGAATTAAACGGCATGATTTTCTATGTTGATGATCTGCCCTATTCCGAAGTGAACAGCTATGTGCGCTGTGATTTGAATGTTTCCTGGCACCCCGGACACGGTTTAATCCTCACAATTGGAGGACGTAACCTTTTCAATGGAAGTCACAGGGAATTCAACAGTGAATATATCGGACTTGCCGAGAGCTATATTCCAACAACATTTTATGGGAAAGTTTCCTGGAGTTTTTAATAGTGTCATATGATTCTTAAACGAATTCATAAAATTATTATCCTGTGCCTGATTGCTTCCGTGACCATTGTGTTCACCGCCTACGGCACCGGTCTTCGGCAATCCCGTGTTTTTGAAATTGAGGCGGCTTTCCTTGTACAGTTCAGTAAATATATAACCTGGCCTGCAGATCGCTTTAAGACTGAAAAATCACCGGTGATCATAGGTATTATCGGGCGTGATCCCTTTGGCACAAAAATCGACCGCATTGCAAGAAGATTTAAATCAGGGAACAGACCCGTTGAAATACGCAGGATCAATGGTGATATGGCAGATGCCGACAAGTGCCATATCCTCTATATAACCTCCGCGGAAACAGGAAAAATGACGGAAATAAACAAAAGGATCGCAGGAAAGCCCATCGTACTTGTCAGTGACACAGATAATTTTTTAAATCAGGGTGGAATCATTGATTTTTTTATATCAGGAACCAAGATCCGTTTTAATATCAGCCTGACCAACAGCAGGCGTATCGGTCTTAAGATCAGTTCAAAACTGCTTAAGGTTGCAAAGAGGATTCAATAAAACAATGAAAAAATTTAAAGCTGAAAATATGTCAATTAGAAACAAGCTTATATTGATTATTGTTCTCAGCAGCCTGGTTGTATCCCTTGTTATAACGAGTTTTTTTGTCGGCCTTGAAATTTATTCATTCAGGCGGGACATGGTGGTGAATCTTACAGGACTTGCAAAGGTGATCGGCATCAACTGCAGCGCTCCATTAGAGTTCATGGATTCCGATACTGCAGAAGAAGTTCTGTCCTCCCTTTCGGTCAGACCCAATATAATGCAGGCAGCCCTTTATGATAAAAATGGTGATATTTTCAGCAGGTACAAATCTTTGCTGCCCTGCACTTTGTTTCCTTCCCATATGAGCATGCAAAAGGAATTTTTCAAATTTAAAAACAGGCATATTACCCTTTATGTTCCAATGAAAGGAAAGGGAAATGGGTCAGGGGCCATTTTTCTTGAAGCGGATATGGAAGAGTTTTACGAAAAATTGTTTAAATCCCTTTATGTGGCCTCCTTTATTATGGCAGGCGCTCTGATCCTTTGTTGGCTTATTTCCTTCAGACTGCAGAGAATTATTTCCGATCCCGTTGCATCCCTTGCCAAAGCCATGAAAGATGTGCGCAGCAACGAGGATTATTCATTAAGGGCTGAAAAAAAATCCAATGATGAACTCGGGGATCTCACAGATGGGTTTAATGCCATGCTTGATCATATTCAAAAAAGGGATCATGAGCTTCTCGAGGCAAAAAAGGCAGCTGAAAATGCCAATCGTGCCAAATCCACATTCCTTGCCCAGATGAGCCATGAGATACGCACTCCAATGAACGGTGTTCTCGGTATGGTTGAACTCTTGTTTGACACAGAGTTGACAACAAGGCAGCAGCAATGCATCCAGACAATCGGCACCTCGGGCAAAGCACTTTTAAACATTATAAATGATATCCTTGATTTTTCTAAAATTGAGGCTGGCAGATTAGAGCTTGAAAAAATTAATTTTAATTTAAGGGATATAATTGACGAAACAATGCACCTTCTTTCAGAGCAGGTAAGGGAGAGAAACCTTGCTCTTGGCTGCTATCTCGATTCAGATCTCCCTGTTTTTGTTAATGGTGATCCCGGCAGATTACGTCAGATTCTGATGAACCTGCTTAGCAATGCCGTTAAATTTACCAGTCATGGAGAAATTGTGATCAGGGTAAATTTAAAAAATCAGGACGAAAATTCATTGACATTGTATTTTTCAGTGGAGGATTCCGGCATCGGAATTTCCACTGAAAAACAGAAAGCCATTTTTAACGCCTTTTCCCAGGCAGATGAAACCACAACCCGTAAATTCGGAGGAACAGGCCTTGGATTAACCATTTCAAGGCAGTTAGTTGAATTGATGGAAGGGGAAATCGGTGTTGAAAGTGAAGAAAACAGGGGAAGTAAATTCTACTTCACCGCAAAATTCGGCCGAAGTAAATCTGAACTTTCCATCATAGAAAACAGCAGGAATAGCAATCTGAAGGCATCAGAAAACACATTGAAAACCGGGACAGATCAACCTCTTCAAAAATTTAATGCCCGTGCTCTTGTTGCCGAGGATAACCCGACAAACCAGATTGTGGCACAGGGAATGTTAGAGGTAACGGGCTTAACCGTTGATATGGTGGAAAATGGTGTGGAAGCGGTAAAGGCCATTGAAAGAAATAATATTTATGATATTATTTTCATGGATTGCCAGATGCCTGTGATGGACGGTTATGAGGCCACAGAAAAGATAAGAAAAATTATGAAACAATCAGGCAGGGATATTCCCATTATTGCCCTTACAGCCAACGCAATGAAGGGGGACAGGGAAAAGTGCATCACAGCAGGTATGAACGATTATCTTCCCAAGCCATTTGATAAAAGCCAGTTGATTGATATACTTAAACAATGGCTTAAAGCTTAGTAAATATCAGGCTTTTTTTGCTATGAATTAAGGGGCAATCTCGTTGATATATGTATTAAAGTCTCCAGTTTAATTTCACATAAAAGCCCCTGTCCACCTCAGTGATTTGAGTATTCAAAAGGGTCGATGTACCATATTCCCTGTGGTGATCGTGGAGGAGATTCTGACCTACGAAAGAGATGTCAATTGCTTTTGAAAACTGCCAGCCGATTCTGAGATCCAGGGTGAAATAATTGTCAATATCATAGTCCTTTAAGGGATCAGTATAACGAAGCCACCCGTCAAATTCAAAATGATGAGATAAATTCAGCCAGGAACGAATTGAAAACTGATTCCTGGGGATATCATCCTCAAAAAACTGTTTAACCGGACTGTCAGACTGATTTGCATCAAGATTCATGGTCATGAAGCTGTATGTTGCCATTAAACGCCAGGCTTCAGTGATATCCATGGTGCAGGCAAGCTCCGCCCCGTAACTGTGGCCGTCCACTTCATTGCCAATGGTGGCAGGCACATTGAACAGCGGCGGTTTTGGTGTTCCATAGCGAAATGAAAGCATATTGTCATAGTGATTGTAAAAAAACGATATATCTGTAAAAATACGTGTGGACAATCTGGAACGAAGACCCAGTTCATAGGATAAAACATCTTCGGAATCATAACGGGAACTGCCGTGCATGACAGCCATGGATGCCGGCGATCCCGGGAAAAGATATCCCGGGGGAAGCACCTTTTGATTAAAAGTTACCGACTGCTCCAACCGCGATGGAGTTCTTACGCCACGGCTCAGGGCAGCCCAGACAGTCTGTTCGCCATCTGTGGTGTAAATGGATCGGATACCCGGTTCAATTTCATAACCTGTATAATCGTTATGCTCAAGTCTAACACCGGGGATCAGCCTGAAATGGTGATTGAAGAAAGAGATTTCATCCTGGATGAAACCGCTGTAAAGATTATCGCTCTGCCTGTTATTTTTAACTGTCATCTCAGCGGATTTTGTAATATGGTCCGCCGTTATACGATAGCCTGTTCCCCATAAAACGGAATGGTTTTTAAAAGGGGAAAACCGGTGCTGAAAATCCAGATCCATTGTGTTGCGACTGTCATTGAAAACGTATTCCCGCCGGCTGGTATAATCATAATAAATATGGAAATCAAAATCAGAAGTTTCTGATATTTTTTTCTGCCAGCGGCAGACGATGTTTTCTCCCTGTACATCTGCATTTTCATCAAAGGTTTTAGTATATGAAGGAGAGAAAAAATCAGGGACACTGACAGTTTGGCCAAGGTCTCCATTGTAATAATCTCCATGAAGGGAAAGTGTTTCGCTGTGGGATTTCACCAGGTCAAGCCGGAATCCCGAATGTCCCATTTTATAATCGTCATTGCCATGACCGCCCTTTTCAAGGGTAAAAGAATCCCTGGAAAAGGCTTTTCCGTAAACCCTGTAAAAAATATTTTTGCCAATCCGGTTGCCGTAACGCATGGTGGCAAATCCCTTTTCCTCAGAACCTGCTCCGGCTGACAATAGAAATCCCTGGGTGTCTTCTGCCTTTTTCGTGATAATATTTATCACACCGTTAAAGGCATTGGCGCCCCACAGGGTGCCGGAACCTCCACGGATCACCTCTATCCTGTCAATATCGGCAAGTGGATAGTCCTGGATTTCCCAGAACACCCCGGCAAAAAGAGGTGTATAGATCGTTCTGCCGTCCATTAAGACGAGAAGTTTATTGGCAAAACGGCCGTTAAATCCACGGATGGTGATGGCCCATTTATTGGCATCCATGCGGTTAACCTGGACACCGGGAGCCATGCGCAATGCCTCCGGGATTGATGTAACCCCGGAGCGGCGGATATCTTCCTGGGTAATGACAAAAATAGCTCCCGGAGCATCGGAGATCGCTTCATTTTTTTTTGAAACAGAAGAGACATTAATGGACATAAGCTGGGTAAGGCTCATGTTCAGCAGGTCATTATCGGTTAATTTTGCACCAATAACAATGTCAGGCAACAGGATAAGTGAAATGATAACAATGATGAAGTTTAATTTTAAACTTTTTTTCATTACACCCATATTTTCCCCTGATTTGTTTTGGATATTATTCCATTGTTTTTTTAAAAACAATCCTTAAGCCATTTATTTATGGACTTACATAACATTCCTGCCAGCAGAAAATCTTTTTGTCAAGAAGAAAGAATCCATATTCACCCATTTTTATAACCGTCATGAGGCGTATCTGAACAGCGTTACAGCGCCTCGAAAAATCAGAGATTTTCCCTAACATGGAAAGAGTATTTGTTACTCTGTCAAAATAGAACTCTTTTTTATAAAACGGCCATGAGGCCGATCTGAAGATTCTGAAACGGCCTCACAACAAAAAATGAAACTCGTATAATTAAAGGTACTTATCAGGAGTTTCATATAAAGAAAACTACCATAAAGTTCCTTTCAATATATGGGGCTCATGTTTTGTTGATATGCTGTCTGAGAGAATCCAGCCCGGTCTGAAGAATAATTCAAACAAAGTGTTAAGCACAGGTAAAGAGTTCGTTAAAACGGGTTGACAGATAAAAAATGATCAGATAAGAATATATACCTGATTTTATGAGAAAGAGCTCATTTTTGATAAAGCCACAAATGCTGTTTTTATGTTTGTCAAATTCTCTGATTTTGTGTCCGAAGGACATGGGGGTTATAAGAAACTCCGGCAAAAATATTTTTCCTTGATGCAACCATTTTTTACAATAAATATAATGACCTCAGATCAGCAAAATATATGGCACCTTATTTTACAGGAACATCCTTTATGGAGGATCTTATTTTCAGCAACTCCCAAAATGGCAGGACCTATGGAGGCGAACTTGCAGCGGCTTTCAGGATATCGAAATTTTTTAAATGTGATTTTGCCTGCAGTTTTTTAAAGACTGATTTAAGCGGAAAGCATGTCGGCGGATTTCCGGAACACCAGGCTTCCATACGGGGAGAATTTCATCTGACAAAAACCGTTGAATTAAACACCTGGCTTCGCTACGTGAATCAATATTCCACAACCTATCTTTTATCCGGCGACAGTAATTATCAAATCGACCGTTATCTGACCATGGATTTGCAGCTTACCTGGAGTATAACACCAAAAATTGAGCTGTCACTTGCAGGCCGGAATCTTTTTGGAGGAAGTCATGTGGAATTTGTACAGGAATCTTTTTCCCAGCCCACTGAAATTGAAAAAAGTTTTTATGGTAAACTGACCTGTAAATTTTAGGAATCTATAATGAAGAAACAAGTCAGTGCCCTGATAAAAATGAAAAGTAAAATACTGCTTTTTTTTATTGTACTGTTGTTATTGCTTTCCTGTGCCGATAAAAAAACCATGGCGGAAGGGGTAAAGGAATATGCAGTTAAAGCGGCATTTGTGTTTAATTTTACTAAATTTATCCACTGGCCTGAGAATTCATTTAAAAATAATAAAAGTTCATATCATCTCTGTTTCATTGGAAATAACACCGTTGCAAAAGAATTCAACAAATTGAATGGAAAATACAACGGGCGGAAAATGATCGAGGTCCACCGGTTGTCCCCCCATGAAAAATGCAGAAAATGTGATATTCTTTTTATCAGCCGGGATATGGACAGAATGGCTGTTAAAAAAATTATTTCGAGGTTAAAGGGCCGACCGGTTTTAACCATAGGAGAAACAGAGGAATTTACAAAACTTGGCGGAGTGATCTCTTTTTTTATCGAAAATGATCGCCTGCATTTTAAAATAAACATCAGTGCAGCAGAAAAACAGGACCTGAAATTCAGTTCGCGTTTATTGAGGCTTGCTGTGATCGTGGATGGCAGTAAATGAAAAAAGCAACAAAATTATTATTTAAAAACCGTTCAATAAAGACAAAACTTATTCTGGTTCTCGGCTTTACAGCTCTATTGGCAATATTGATGGTTTCTACGACCCTTATAGTGAACGAGAGGTACAATACCAGAAAAAACCTTGTTCAGGAACTGAAATCCATTGCAAATCTTGTTGCTTTAAATACCGGCGCTGCAATGATGTTTAATGATGAGCAGGCAGCAGGAGAGAATCTTGATTCCCTTGCTGCAAAACCTGAAATTATTGTTGCTGTGCTCTATGATGAGCATGGAAACATCTACAGTCAATACAGCCGTAAGAACATAGATGCCACTAAAATTGTTTCAGAGTTAAGATCGGTTTTTAAAACACCGAAAGAAACAATGGATCAATTAAAAACACACGGTATGCTCAGCTATATGTTAAACGGGCATTTCCATATGATTGTACCTGTAATTTTAAAGGGAAGTTTTCTCGGCGGCGTACATCTTGTGGATAATATGCAGCGCGTTAAAAAACAGCTGCATTCCTATTATATTGTAGTTGGTGGTATTATTCTGCTTACACTTATTGTGGTCATCCTGCTTGCCTCAAAATTGCAGTCTTTTTTTACAGGACCATTGTTTTCTGTAATTGATTCAATGAACCAGGTATCTGAACAGAAAAATTATAAGATACGTGTTAAAAACCAGAGTGATGATGAATTTGGTATCCTTGTGTACCATTTCAATAAAATGATAGAGGAAATTCAAAAAAGGGATATAGATCTTAAAAAATACAGCGCAGGTCTTGAAAAAATGGTTGCCACGAGAACAGAAGATCTGTCAAAGGCAAAAAAAGATCTTGAAAAAATGGTTGTCAACCTTAAAAGAGCAAAAGAAGAGGCTGAGGAAGCAAGCAGAATAAAATCTCAGTTCCTGGCAAACATGAGCCATGAAATAAGGACACCGATGAATGGAGTCCTCGGGATGACAGAGCTTTTGTTAGATACGGAACTTGCTGAAAATCAATACCGTTTTGCAAGCTCCATATACAGTTCCGGTGAATCTCTGCTTGCAATAATCAATGATATACTTGATTTTTCAAAAATTGAGGCAGGAAAGCTTAAACTGGAATCCATAAATTTTAACCTGGAGCAGCTCATCAATGATGTAACCGAGTTGTTTTTTTCAACGGCCCGGGCAAAAAAACTTGAGCTTAACGTATTTATCGATGAAGGGACCGTTTTGTATCTGAAAGGTGATCCCACACGGCTTAAGCAGGTGCTGATAAACCTTATGGGAAATGCTGTTAAATTTACTGAAACAGGAGAGGTTGCTGTCAGGGCATCAACAAAAACCATAGATGAGAATTTTGTAAATTTAAATATTTCCATTATTGATACAGGTGTTGGTATAGATGACCATGACCGCCAAAAACTTTTCAGGCCGTTTTCCCAGATTGATGGTTCAACAACACGTAAATACGGAGGAACAGGTCTTGGACTTGCCATTTCAAGACAGCTTGTTTCTCTGATGGGTGGATTTTTAGATTGTGAAAGCAAAAAAGGTAAAGGGACAAAATTCTTTTTTACCCTGCCAATGGAAAAAGCAGTTGAAACGGAGAAAAATCAATTAAATCAGGATGAACCGGATAAGGCTCTGACTCAACCTGTTTCAGCAGGTGATATCCTGGCCCTGAATGCGAAAGATATGGAGAATGTGAAGAATGCAGGGAATAAGAGAGATACGGCAGATACTACGTTGCTCAACATGCATGTCCTTGTTGCAGAAGACAATTTGACAAATCAGGATGTTGCCATTGCAATGCTTAAAAAATTCGGATGCAGGGTAAGCCTTGCAGAAAATGGCAAACAGGCCGTTGAAATATTTTTACAGGAAAAGCCCGATCTTGTTTTAATGGACTGCCAGATGCCGGAAATGGACGGCTACCAGGCCACCAGGGAAATACGTAATTATGAAAAAGAAATGGATATAAAAACACCCATCGTGGCTTTAACTGCCAATGCCATTGAAGGTGACAGGCAAAAATGCCTTGCTGCCGGTATGGATGATTATCTAAGTAAACCGTTTAAACAGGAGGAATTGATGAATATTCTTGGCAAATGGTTTGGCATTAACGACAAAAAAGGATTAGAAAAAAAGCATGAACCAAAAGACAAAAGCTGCAATGAAGAAATTATTCATGAATCCGGGGGAACGGAAACTGAAACCGGGAGGACTGAAACCGGGAGGACTGAAACCGGGAGGACTGAAACGGAAATTGATGACAATACGGAATTTTCAACTGTTATTGATTATAAGGCAATTCAGACCATTAAGGACCTTCAGATGGAAGGGCAGCCAAGTGTTTTATCAAAGCTTGTCAAAACATACATCTCAAGCACCCAGTCCAATATAGTCAAATTACGTGAACTATCGGGGGAAGACACCCTTGCTGATCTGAAATTTTTTGCGCACACCGTTAAATCATCAAGTGCAAGCATGGGGGCCATGCATTTGTCTGAAATATGCAGAGAACTTGAATTGGCATGTATAAATGAAACCCTGGATGATGCAGAATATTACATAGATTCCATTGAATCTGAATTTTTGAAGGTTAAATCAGCTCTTGAAAAGGAGGCCGAAAAATCATAATTTACGGATTTTCCCCCCTGTTGTTTGTTCAATAATCGAAGATTACATTGGCCGTCATCCTGTCAGCCCGGATTTTTTTCAGGGAAAAGAGAGAGTATATCTTTTTCCGATGCGCTGCATATTCCACGTTCCGTTATAAATCCTGTGACAAGATCAGCCGGCGTTACATCAAATGCATAGTTTTCGCACTGACTGTCTTCCGGAGGTATAAGGACGTTAACAAGTTTTTTGTCGGGGCTTAATCCCTGGACGTGGCTTATTTCTCCGGGATCCCGTTTTTCAATGGGGATCTCCTTTAATCCGTCCCTTATCTGCCAGTCAAAGGTGGTGGATGGAAGGGCGACATAAAAAGGGATATTATTGTGTTTTGCCGCAAGAGCTTTCAGATAGGTGCCTATCTTGTTTGCCACATCACCTGTTCTGGTCGTACGGTCAGTTCCCACAATCACCATGTCAACCATCCCGTGCTGCATGATATGGCCGCCGGCATTGTCGGTAATTATTGTATGGGGGATTTTGTATTTGCCAAGTTCCCAGGCGGTGAGCCTTGATCCCTGGTTTAACGGTCTTGTTTCGTCAACCCATACATGGATATCGATACCCCTGTCAAAGGCCGTATAAACAGGGGCTGTGGCTGTTCCATATTCAATGCAGGCAAGCCACCCTGCATTGCAGTGGGTGAGAATATTAACAGGTCTGCCATTTTTCTGTCTGCTGATTTTCTCAATTAACGGATAACCGTGAATTCCGATCTGTCTGCAGTTTTCAGCTTCCTTTTCAACAATAAAGGATGCTTTTTCAAGGGCTGCTGCAAGTTTTTCATCGTAACTGTTAGATTTTAAAACATGGTCAAGAACTTTATCAACACCCCAGGACAGGTTTACTGCCGTGGGTCTTGCAGCTTTAAGTCTTTTGCACTCTTTGATCAGATATTCATTATTACAGCGTTTGTCCCTATTCTGTGAAACTGCCGTGTAAACACCAAAAGCACCAGCTGCGCCAATGAGCGGCGCCCCTCTCACATACATATCTTTAATGGCACGTATGAAATCATCCACACTTTTGAGCTCTGCAACAACAAATTTATGGGGCAGAAACCTCTGGTCAATCACTTTTATTGTTTTTGTTTCTGCATCAAACCATATTGGTCTCATATCTTTTCCGTCAACTTTCATATTGTTTCCTTTTGTTTTATGGCCATGCCGGTTACTTTGTAACCGCCATGAGGCAGATCTGGACTGCGTTCCAGCGCCTCAAAGAATCAAAGATTCTGACGTACATAAAAAGAGCATTTGTGACTATGTCAAAAATGAGCTCTTTCAATTAAATAAATCCACAATTTTAAACTTCTCTACATCCACAAGCCCCATGTCTGTAATTTTTAATCGGGGGATAACGGGAAGTGCAAGAAATCCAAGGGTCATAAAAGGATCTTTTAAAGAAGAACCAAGATCTTTTACAGCTATAATCAGTTGTTTCATTTTTTTCTGTACTGTTTCCATGGGCTCTTCAGACATGAGACCTGCAACGGGAAGTGCAAGAGACGCAAAAATTTCATTATTACAGGTAACTGCAAAGCCCCCGCCCATCTCTTTAACCGTTTTAACCGCCTTCAGCATATCAATGTCATTTGTTCCTGCAACAATGATATTATGGGAATCATGGGCGACACTTGAGGCAATGGCCCCTTTAACAAGGCCTGTTCCCTTTATAAAACCCTTTCCGGTACTGGAATTTCCCGTGTACCTTTCAATGACGGCAATTTTAAGTAAATCCCTGCTTATGTCTGAAACGGCAAATCCTTTTTCTTCATTGACTTCCATTACAAGTTTATTTGTTACGACCTGATGGGGAACAATTTCGATCACTTTGATATATTTCCCCTTTACAGGAATTTTTAAATCGATTCTGCTGATATCAAGGTTCATGGATTCAGGATATGGAACAGGTGAAAAAGATGCCTTTGATGAACCCATGGAAAGCATATTTAAGGAATCTGAAGAATCACAGGAATTTAAATTATCCGCTGAAGCAGGAGAATCTGCTGAAAAAGAATCTGAATCCGGACAGAACCTGCCGTTTTTCCCCTTTAATACTCCCTTTGCAAAGACCATTTCAGGTCTCAGGTCATACAGATCCTTAAATATCACAAAATCCGCTCTTTTCCCCGGAGCAATGGCCCCTGTATTTTTTAAATTAAAATATTCAGCAGGATTCACTGTGGCCATCTGAATGGCCCTGACAGGGTCAAGGCCTGATCTTACGGCTTTTCTTATACTGTGATCAATATGTCCATGATCAAGAATATCCCCTGGATGTCTGTCATCGGTACACCACATCATACGGCGCCAGGTCTGGTCATTGACCGCGGGAAGAATAGCAGAAAGATTTTTTGCGCAGGTTCCCTCCCTGATCATGATATGCATTCCAAGGCTTATCTTTTCCATGGCTTCTGCGGCATTTGTGCATTCATGGTCACTTAAAATGCCGGCAGCAGCATAGGCAGAAAGTTTTTTCCCGGTTAACCCCGGAGCATGTCCATCCACGGGTTTTCCGGCTTTCAGGCACGCTTTGATTTTTGCCATGACATCGGGGTCCGTAAAAATAACTCCTGGATAGTTCATCATTTCAGCAAGGGCGATAATTTTTTCATTGTTGAGCATGAATTTTGTTTTTTCCGGATCAAATACGGCACCTGATGTTTCCATGGAAGTTGCCGGAACACAGGAAGGAAAAGCAAAAAGGATATTCATATCCTGGGTTTCCGCCGATTTGATCATGAATTCTATTCCATCAAGTCCTGAAACATTTGCAATTTCATGGGGATCGGCAATGACGCTTGTCGTACCTAAAGGCAGGACAGATTTTGCAAATTGGGCAGGGGTCACCATGGAACTTTCAATGTGAACATGGGCATCAATAAATCCCGGGGCCATGTATTTTCCGTTAAGATCTACGGTCTTTTCAGCTTTGTAATCACCTGATCCGCAGAAATATCCGTTTTTTACAGCTATTTCTGTCTGCTGGATTTCTCCTGTAAAAACATTGATAACCTTTACATTGGTGAAAAGTGTATCCGCTGTTATCCTGCCAGCAGAAGCGTTTATTTTTTCTTCAATATCCATGGTATCCGCCTTTTTTTAACAGGTTCCGTATTTTTCAAGGTAAGCATCTATTTTTTCAGTCATGGCGCTGTCAATGATGATTCTGTTGTTAATTTTTCTGTTAAAAAGAAAATTTTTGATATCAAGGATGGTTACAATGGAAAAAATGGGGATGCCAAGGTTTTCGGCAACTTCTCTTAAGGCATTTTTGTCAGTGCTTCCCTTTTCTTTGCGATCAACACTGATCACGATGCCTTTGACTTTGGGATTATTGCATGTTTCAAGCACTTCTAAGGATTCCCTGATCGCTTTGCCCGAGGTTATAACATCATCCACTATGATAAGAGTGGTCTCTGAATTTACGGGCATGCCGACAATTCTGCTTTTATCAGCATATGTTTTTGCTTCTTTCCGGTTAAACACATACCCCTTGTCAATTCCCATTTCAGATAAAGCCATGACCGATGAAATACTCAAGGGGATTCCTTTATAGGCAGGCCCGTAAATTCCGTCGAAATCAGATCCAAAATGTTCCTGTATTGCCCTGGCATAATAGGTGCCGAGTTTTTTAATTTTTTTTCCCGTATCAAACATTCCCGTATTGATAAAATAGGGAGCAATCCTGCCGCTTTTTAATTGAAACTCGCCGAATTTCAATGCATCGCACAAAACAAGAAACTCAATAAATTCTTCTTTGTATGTCATTGTTTTTTTCCTTATATTATAGGCGTTATAGGCGGATCGGATATGAAATCCGCCTGTATATATTTTTTTTATAAGAAAGTGTTTGTTAAACAATGTGTCACTTTCATTTTTTGTTGTGAGGTAAATATGGGGCAATCCAGATCCGTTTCATGGCCGTTATATGATAAGCCGGGTAGCTACTTTTTTAAATGAAAAAAAGTTTAATGCACCTTTAAGAATCAAAGTTCCCGTGCTGTCTGACGTCTAAAGGTGATTTACGGTTCCTGTTTGAATTTTTTCATACATTACCTGGAGCGCCATGAAACAAATTGATTCATGTCAACAGCTTTTCCCGACTTTAAAAGAGCTGTCCTGTTGAAATCCGCCATGGAACGGAGCTTATCTGACCCAAACACCGGACCGTCCCTGCAGACCAGTCTGTCACCGCATACACAGGCCCCGCAGACTCCGAAACCGCAGCGCATATACCTTTCAAGGGAGACCTGACATGGAATACCATTGGACTCACAGATTTGAAAAACCCTGTACATCATGATTTCAGGGCCGCAGGCATAAACCATGTCAAACGCTCCGGTATTAACGGTTTTTTCTGCCTGTTGATCTCTCCCTGCTTTTCCTTCCTGCACTGTTAATCCGGTATTCTCGGCATTTCCAGCGTTTCCGGTATTTTCAGCGTTTCCGGTATTTCCGGTAATTTCAGCATTTTTACCGCTGTTTTTTATTTTCCTTGATTGAATTTCTTTTTCCAGAAGATCCGTTACAAATCCCTTATGACCTTTACTGCCGTCGTCAGTACAGTAATGACGGCCTGTTTTAAATCTTCCGGGGTAAAGCAGGAACTCTTTAGACCTTGCTCCGTGTATGAAGAAAGTGCTGTCATCGAGTTTTTCCACAAGGGTTGCAAGGGGTGCGATGCCGCATCCGCCGGCAATGACAGCTACAGAAAAAGAAGATGGTACAATGTCAAATCCTGTTCCAAAAGGCCCCCTGATACCGACAAGATCCCCTTTTTCAAGACCGATGGCTTTTTTTGAAAATATACCTTTGGCTTCAATGGTAATTCCAAATTTCTTTTTTGAATGATGTGAAATTGTATAGGGCTTTTCATCAATTCCCGGAATCCAGACCATTATGAACTGTCCGGGCCGGAAATCAAGGTTATATTCGAAAAACAGGGTGGCAAATCCCGGACAATTTATCTGTTTTTCCAATATTTTAAGCATGAGATGGCGGTTTTTAAATTTTTCCGGCTTCAATTTTCCCGGTTTTTCAGAAATTTTAACAGATGTCATTTTACCTCTCCGGTTTTACTGACTGACATTTTTCCCTCTTATCTCTTGTTTCTTATCTCTTGTTTCCTGTCTCTTATTTCTTATTTCTTATTTCCTGTATCCTGTATCCTGTATCCTGTATCCTGTATCCTGTATCCTGTATCCTGTTTCTTGTTTCTTGTTTCTTGTTTCTTGTTTCTTGTTTCTTGTTTCTTGTGTGCCGCTCCTTTGATGTCATCAATGGTGCAGTCATGGGCATCAAGCCATTGCTTTAATTCCAGGTTAACTTTGCTGAACACTTCAATACCGCGGGATTTAACTGCAGAACCAATGCCCACAAGGCTGGCACCGGCCATTATTATTTCAACTGCATCTTTTCCCGTGGAAATACCGCCAAGACCGATGACAGGAATGGAAACAGCCTTGAAAATATCATATACACACCTTACGGCAACAGGCTTTATCATGGGTCCTGACAGGCCGCCTGTTTTAAAGGCAAGCACGGGCATTTTTGATTCAATGTCTATAATCATACCTGGGCCTGCCGTATTAATTGCACATATTGCATCGGCACCGGCATTTTCACATGCTTTTGCAATTTTGCCTATGTTGAGGGCCTGGGGTGTGAGTTTGACAATAAGGGGCACATCAATGACTTTTTTTACTGCGGAAACCACCTTGAATGAGGCCTTTTCATCCACACCGAAAATCATACCGTGCTGATCAGAATTCGGACAGGAGATATTTATTTCAATAAAATCAGGTTTTTTAAGTGAAACAAATTTTGCAACCATTTCAAATTCCTCCACTGAACCGCCGTAGATGCTTGCGTTAAGCGGGAAATTTCTGTTTTCAAGCTCCTTCCACTCCTCTTCCATATTTCTATAACCTGGAGTGGGAAGCCCCACGGCATTTATCATGCCGTGTCCAAGGTCAATCACCGTTGGATTGTTATGTCCATCCCTTGGAAACGGCCCAATGGATTTCATGGTTACAAGGGCGCAACCTGAATCATATACTCTCTGCAGTATATCCCTGTTGTTTCCAAGGACACCCGAGGCCAGCACCATTGGATTTTTTAAGGTTTTGCCCAGAAAATTGATTGTCATTTTCCCTGCCTTTAATTTCTTTTTTTTATGTGCCTGTTTGTAAATATGTTCGAATCCATATACCATTACCATATTATTATAATTTTCCACAATGGTCTTTTTTTAAGGTGTTAATGGTGATAATATACCCGCTGTCAATTTTTACCGGTCAAAGCAGTTCCTGCCGGCGGCAAATCATTATGAATGAACAATAAAAACAATACATGGGGAAAATTATGAAAACCATTGGGCTTGGACTGTGCTGGGAAGATATGCCTGCTGGATATCAGTTTAAAACAGTTGGACGTACCATCACGGAATCCGATCTTGTTAATTTCATCAACACATCGGGGATGACAGAGGTTTTGTTTACCGATAAAACCTATGCGGCAAGACATGCACCTGCAAAGGGCAGACTGATACCCGGTGCCCTTGTGTTCAGTATTGCAGAAGGTCTGGTTATACAGTCAAGTCTCCAGGGAACAGGACTTGCCTTTCTTAAAATGGAATTTGAGGTCAAAGGCCCCACCTTTGCAGGAGACACCATTCATGCAGAGGTTGAAGTGCTGGAATCACGGGCAACATCCCGGGATACGGGTCGGGGTCTTGTTAAAACAAGAAACCATGTTGTCAATCAAAAGGGTGAAATTGTAATAATTTATACTCCCCTGCGCCTTCAGACCGGAAAAGAAATGCTTGCAGACCAATGGCGATAGATGGGCAGACCGTCACCGTTTATTTGATTTTGTATAACCGCCATGAGGCGGATCTGAACTGCGTTACAGTGCCTCTCAACAAACATAGAAAGAGTATTTGTAACTTTGTCAGAAGTGAGCTCTTTCTTATAAACGGCCATAAGGCCGATCTGAATTGCGTTACAGTGCCTCAAAAAATTTGAGCTTTTGACGAACAAAAAAAAGAGTATCAGTTACTTTGTCAAAAGTTAGCTTTTTCTCATAAAAGTTCATTGTCAGGATCAGAGTCCGGATAAACCATGGTGCCGGATATGGAAAGGTCGTAACCGCCGAGGTCATCTGCAGCTTTTTTAAAAGTTTTTTCTTTTAAAAGTCCTAAAAACAGCTGTATGCCCTGATCAAAAAATCTTTCTTTGGATATGAGAAGATCAAATCTTTCTTTACAGATGGGAACAAACCCGAGACCAAGTCCCTTTGCAACAGACTTAATGCCCGGGCCTGCATCTGCCTTGTCAGTGAGTACGGCAAGGCCTACGTCCATATGCTTTGTCTTTATGTCATTAAATCCTTTAATTTTTTCTCCATTTATTCCCTGCTTTTTAAGCTCTTTTTCAAAAAGCTGGCGTGTTCCGGTACCATGGCTTCTGTTAACGATTCTTATCCCCTGTTCTCCAAGGTCTGCCACGGATTTTATACCAAGTGGGTTATTTTTTTTAACTATAATTCCCTGTTCCCTCATGCAGAAGTTGACAACGGCCGGCATTTTTTTCATTTCTTTTAAAATAAAAGGGAAATTGTACTCATCATTGTTCATTGAAACCAGATGGCTTGAAGCAACATGGCACAAATTCTTCCTTAATGCTTTAACTCCTCCCATGCTGCCGGCAAACCCGAACATCGCCATATGATTTTGAAATTTATTGTTAAAAAAGGAGATGGTTTTATCAAGAAGAAGATCATTGCTGCCTGCAATTAAAACAATACCATGATAGGGCGGGAGCTCTGAAACAGGTTCGGGGTAATTTACAGTTCCCGCCTCAACCCACTGCTTTACCAGATCTATTGGAAAGATCCATTTTCCCGTTACTTTGGAAGCTGGCAGCCCTTTTTCAGCAATCAGAGCGTAAACCATTTTTTCGTTGATGTTTAGAAACTTCGCCACTTCTCTTGTTGAAAGGAGCTCATTCATTTTTTAAATTCCTCTGTCTTTAAGGGCAGTTATAATTTTTGATAACACCTCGTCAGGTGTCAGATTACTGCATTCTATCCTTATGTCTGTGAATTTATCATAAAGAGGGGTTCTTTCCCTGTACAGACTTGTTATATCCTGGCCCGGAGTTCTTATTACCCCCCTTGAGTCAAGGGCTGATAAACGGTTTTTTAAATCATCAAGTCCTATTTCAAGGTAAATAATGACACCGTTATCTGCAAGATGCTCCATGCTTTTTGTGCTGTAAACAGCACTTCCGCCCGTTGCAATAACATGGCCATTGCAGTTCACCGACATAAGGTAATTCTGTTCGAGAATTAAAAATTGTTTTATCCCGATATCTTTTATGATTTCAGCAAGAGTTTTCTTTTCTTCCGATTGAATGAGAATGTCCGTATCAATAAAATTATAGCCTGCAGCTTTTGCCAAAAGAATTCCAATGGTGCTTTTCCCCACGGCAGGCATCCCAATCAACACAATATTTTTTTTATTTTTCATAAAGATATTCCAAAAAATTATTACAGGGCAGATATATTTTTTTACGACAACCTGAAACAGATCGCAATGTTCTATCTTGTGCTGGTAAGCGTTTGGCAATCTCATCATCAGGAACACATGATATATTAAAAACAAAACTTCGTCAAATGAGCATCTTTTTTTTGTGTTGTATATCTGTCACACATTTATTTACAAAAAAGTTTTTAAAGATTGACTTATATTAAGTATTTATATATGTCATTAAGTATTCTACACTGATTTCGCACGTTAAAAACACTATAAATATAATGACATATGTAAAGTTTTACATATGTTTAAGATAATTGGATTTTAATGATAAGTTGTTATAATTAAAGGATTAAATCTTTTAATTAAATTTTAAACGGGGTGGCAGAATTAAAGGTTAAAATAAAATTAATAAAAATTGTGCGTCAGAGAACGTATTATTTTTTGCTGCGGCGTAAAAAATACTGTCTGCACAGTTAATTAACTGGTTAATGTTAATAACTATAATGCGGATTAATTTTATATGGTCTTTAATTGCTTAAGCTATGAAAATCACCACAAAGTAAAAGCATCAGGGAGGTGCCATGAAAAAGGAAGAGGGAGAAGGTTTTTATGAAAAATTAGAGAAAAAGGGAGTCTCACGAAGGGATTTCTTAAAGTATTGCACGGCATTGACTGCATCAATGGGACTTGCATCATCCTGCGTGGGCAAAGTTGCAAAATCCATTGAAAAGGTGGCATCAAAGCCGAGACCGCCGGTTGTATGGCTGCACTTTGGTGAATGCACAGGATGCTCAGAAGCGTTTCTGCGCACACCAAATGTAGGAGCAATTATTCTTGATACTATTTCTGTGGAGTATCACGAAACAATAATGGCAGCAGCGGGTTATCAGGCGGAAAAGTCTCTTGATGATGCCGTAAAAAAATACAAAGGCAAATTTGTATGTGTTGTTGAAGGATCAGTTGCAACAAAATACAATGGTTCCTACGGCAGGGTGGGAGGCAAAACATTCCTTGAAATTGCAAAGGAAGTTGTCCCAAAGGCTGCTGCCGTGATCTGTGTAGGAACCTGCGCAGCATACGGAGGACTTTCTGCTGCAGCTCCAAATCCCGGGGGCTACAAGGGAATTAAAGATGCCCTTGGAGTTTCAACGATAAATCTTCCGGGCTGTCCCATGAATCCTTTAAACCTTCTTTCCACAATTGTAAAGTACCTTAACAAGGAACCAATTGAACTTGATGACAGTGGAAGACCTTTGTTTGCCTATGGCGAAACAGTTCATGAAAAATGCCCGAGACGTGTTCATTTTGATAATGATGAATTTGTGGAAGAATTCGGATCAAAAGAGGCTGAGCTTGGTTACTGCCTGTATCACATGGGCTGTAAAGGGCCTGAAACCTATAATAATTGTCCAACTGCAAAATACAATTTCGGGACAAGTTTTCCAGTTCAGGCAGGTCATCCCTGTATTGGATGCAGTGAACCTGATTTCTGGGATGAGATGACTCCTTTTTATGAAGAGTCCTGATGGATCTGATCCTGTTTTACATGCTTCGTTCAGGGCAGACACTCCGGGTCAATCCGGATCGGCCTCAATGCGATGTTAGGGAATTTGAATTTAAAAAATTGTAAATTAATCAGTTTTCATGTTTTTCTTAAAAAAGCAGTTTAAGGAAAACTTAAGATATATAAGGAAAGGAATTATTATGGGTAAAAGAATAATGATTGACCCAATCACGAGAATAGAGGGTCATTTAAGAATAGAAGTGGAAGTGGAAAACGGCAAAGTAAAGGATGCGTGGAGTTCGGGACAGATGTTCCGCGGAATTGAAATGATGCTCAAGGGAAGGGACCCCCGTGATGCCACGCATTTTACCCAGCGCGCCTGCGGTGTGTGTACATATGTGCATGCACTGGCATCGGTGAGGGCTGTGGAAGATGCCTGTAATATCGAGATCCCGGAAAATGCAAGGCTTGTGAGGAATCTGCTCAGCGGTGTTCAGATGCAGCATGATCATATTGTTCATTTTTATCATCTCCATGCCCTTGACTGGGTTGATATTGTAAGTTCTTTAAAGGCCGATCCCGTAAAAACAGCAAAATTGTCGGCAAACGTAAGCGGCAAACCGGAAACAGCCGACTATTTCAAAGCGGTTCAGACAAAATTGCAGACTTTTGTTGCAAGCGGTCAGCTTGGACCTTTTAATAACGGATACTGGGGACATCCTGCCTATCAATTACCTGCGGAAGCCAACCTGATGGCAGCATCCCACTATCTTGAAGCATTGAAACTTCAGGCCCAGACTGCAAGAATGCATGCTATTTTCGGCGGGAAAAATCCACATCCGCAATCCCTTGTTGTTGGCGGGATAACATCTGTTATGGATTTGAACCCTGCACGTATTACAGAATTTGAAACCATCTGGAAAAAGACAAAAGATTTTGTCGAAAAAGTCTATATTCCCGACCTTGTTGCAGTAGCATCTTTTTATAAAAACTGGGGTGCAATAGGTGGCAATAACAAGGCCTTTCTCGCATATGGAGAATTTCCGGAAGATAACGCAGGAAAGAATCTTCTAATGCCAAGCGGTTTCATCAGAACAGGACTGGAAGTCGAAGATCTTGATACCAACAGGATCACAGAGGATGCCACAAAAGCATGGTATGATAATACAGGGGAGCCAAAACATCCATTTAACGGAGTGACAAGCCCTCTTAAGAGTGATGTACAGTATAATACCGATGATAAATACTCCTGGATAAAGGCACCGAGGTACGCAGGCCTTGCACCGGAAGTAGGGCCTCTTTCAAGGGTTCTGGTTGCATATGCAAGAAAGGATAAAGCTGTTCAGGATCTTGTTAATGGCACACTTAAAAAACTTAATGTTGGAACGGAAGCATTGTTTTCAACACTTGGAAGAACTGCTGCAAGGGGCCTTGAGACCGTTGTTATCGGCAAAGGAATGGGTGTGTGGATTGATAAGCTTCGTTCAAATATTGCAAGTGGCAATAAAAAGACATATCAAAAATATGAAATGCCTGACAAGGCCCAGGGTTATGGTTTAAGTGGTGTTCCAAGGGGAGCGTTAGGGCACTGGATAAAAATTGAAAACAAAACAATCAAAAACTACCAGATGGTTGTTCCTTCGACCTGGAATCTTGGACCGACCGATGGATATGGGAACAAAGGGCCGGTTGAAATGTCTCTTATCGGAACACCCATTGCCGATCCAAAACGTCCCCTTGAAGTTTTAAGGACAGTACACTCCTATGACCCATGTATTGCATGTGCGGTTCATGTGATTGATCCCGACAGCAATGAAACCTATAAGGTAAGAGTGATTTAGAGTGGCTGAGAAAAAGGATAAACAAAATATGGCGGATAAAAAATCCAAAATCCCCCATATTATGATCCTTGGTGTGGGAAATATATTGCTCTCCGATGACGGCGTGGGAATCAGGGTTATTGAAAAGCTTGATAAAGAGTATGATTTTCCTGATAATGTAAGCGTTATTGACGGAGGTGTCCTTGGTATCAATCTTTTTGGAGTCATTTCCAGTGCAGATTATCTGATCATTGTTGACACTGTTTTAAACAATGGAAAACCAGGAGACATCCACCGCCTTACCGGCAAAGATATTCCTGCAAGGATACGTGCAAAGAATTCCCTGCACGAAGTCGATCTTGTGGAATCCATTACATTATTTCAACTCATGGATCATTCCCCTGAAACGGTGATTATCGGGATAGAACCAAAAGATATTGAGACAATGAACCCTGAGTTAACCGATATTGTGAGTGAAAAGGTGGATGATCTTGTCAATGCGGTTCTAAAAGAACTGAAGCAGTTTAATATTGATGGTTCCGTAAAAAGTCGGGCATTCTGAAACTGATATTTATAATTTCAGAGTGTTACAGCAGAAAAATGCCAGCATATGACTTTTTAACAGGTTTATTAATTTAAAAAGAAATTAAAAAAAGTTGAAAAAGAGAGGGGATATTTTTTATCCCCTTTTTTTTGTTTAACTGCCATGAGGCAGATCTGAACTGCGTTACACTGCCTCTCAACGAACATAGAAAAAGCATTTGTGACTCTGTCAAAATAGAGCTCTTTCTTATAACAATCAGCAGATCCTTGGAAGCTGTTCTCCGGTGAGCATATCAACAATCCTTGATCCGCCTATGGCGGTGTCCATATATACTTTTCCCGGTTCATCTGAAACCACTTCACCGATGATCACTGCATTTTTCCCAAATTGATCTTTTTTTATGGCTTCAAGTGCCTTACCTACATCTTTTTCTGCAACAAAGGCAATAAGTTTTCCCTCGTTGGCAAGATAAAGAGGATCAAAACCGAGAAGCTCGCAAATTCCTGCAACTGCAGGCTTTACAGGAAGAGAGCTTTCATCAATTCTTATGCCAAGCTTTGACTGAAATGCAATTTCATTTAAGGTGGTTCCAACTCCGCCCCTTGTGGGATCCCTTAACACATGGATATCACAGCCTGAGTCAAATATTGATTTTACCATGGTATTTAAAGGGGCTGTGTCACTTTTAATATCAGAGTCAAATTTTAATCCTTCCCTTGTGCTTAAAACGGTAATTCCATGGTCTGCCATGGTTCCGCTCAGGATGATTTTATCACCGGGAACTGCCATCCCTCCCGAGACGTTAACATTTGCCGGAATTACACCTATACCGGAAGTGTTAATGAAAATTTTATCACATTTACCCTTTGGCACAACTTTGGTGTCTCCGGTTACAACTTTAACCCCGGCTTTATCGGCAGCTCTTCCCATTTCTTCAAGTATTTTTTTTAAATCGGAATATGAAAATCCCTCTTCAATAATCAGGCCTGCGCTTAAAAACAAGGGTTCTGCACCGCACATGGCAATGTCATTGACAGTTCCGTTCACTGCAAGATCACCAATATTTCCTCCCGGGAAAAAAATGGGGTCCACCACATAGGAGTCCGTTGAAAATGCAAGTTTTCCGCCGTTAAGGTTGTTAATTTCAAGGTTGGCCCCGTCGTCAAGGTCGGCAAGTATCGGATTATCAAACACAGGAAGAATCATATCGGAAACCATTGCATGGGATATTTTCCCACCGCTTCCATGGTCAAGCACAATCTTATCAT
>WGCX01000168.1 GCA_015493575.1 Desulfobacteraceae bacterium
ATGAAAGCGTTACTCTGGGAATACAGCATATTTCAGGTCTTTCAGCTCATCGCCGTCTGCCGTTGTGAGAGAAAGTTTGACATGCCATTGATTCATAAGGTAATTGCTTTTGAAAGAAAGAAGGTTCCAGCCTCTTTTTACAGCAACCGGAAAATCCTGTTGTTTTAATTTCATAGGATTTGTGGTGGAGAAAAGCCGAACTCCGTTGAACCAGCATACAAGGTTATTGAGCCCAAAGCCTGATCTTCCTACTTTGACAACGGCTTTTTGATCCTTATCACTGTAAATCCACCTGATTCCGTAACCTGTCGCACCTCCCTCAAAGTATTTCACCCCTGCAAAATCTACATAATCCGGAGAGCCGTCTCCCGCATATCCTTGAACTCCGGTAAACTTTTTCCACTTGAATTTCCTGTTCCTGACTTTATAAACCATATTATTCATTTTGTTTTTAAAGTCATTACCGGTTTTAACAATTTCATCCGTAGGCAGCTTGCCTTTCTCCGGATCAAAGACAAGACCTTTCCAGCCTGTGCGATAGGTATTGACTACCGAAACAAGCCAGGGCGCTGGTATTTCCACTGTCTGGACAAGACTGGGGCTGCTGATAGTAACTTCGTTCACTCTATGATCAGGGTTTCCGCTTATCGTGAAATCCGTGCCTTTCGGGTTGGATTTCACTTTATCAATCTTCCATCCTTCCGGAAGTTTGAGTTGTACCTTGTTTTTTTCGATATTGCAGACTCTGATTATGTATTTACTTGTGTTGCTGATATTGTCTTCATAAACCGGGGTTACAATATAAGGTATTCCTTTCGCTGCTTTCTTTGGTATAAGTTCGTTAATTAATGATTCCGCCGCTTTTTCCTCTCCAAGTCCGCGAAGCATTCCCGCGGCGATGGCTATATGACCATAGCGGGACGGATGGACGTAGTCGACGGTAATTCTCGCTTTTGGATCCGTCAGCCGCACTTTTGCCAGTATTTTCCAGGCAGTTTCTCTTGTGGGAATAATTACGCAGTCCTCTTCTTTGGCAAGTTCTTTCATTATTTTGACAAGCTTGTCCAGAACGATATTTTTCGGGGACGATGGAACTTCAGTGCAGGGTGTCGGGGTTGCCAGTCCGAAAACTCGGGGACGCGCCCTTTTTCTCAAATTCCTTATAAACTTCCTATACACTTCCTTCCATTTTTTCAGGCTTTTTTCGGTATCGTTCACCCTTGGCCCAAGCACATCGTTCATGCCAAGCATAACAACAAGAATATCCGCCTTTTTATCTATTTCCTTACCAATGTCATAATTATCAGGCCGCCATTTTATAGATTTTGTGCGGCTTTTCTTTTCCACATCGCTCCAGGAAGCCACTGTCTGCCCACAGCCCCCAAGCCCTAAAATATCCTGTTTGTTTGAGGAATCAGCTTTTTTAAGGCTATTTCTGAAGATATTTACCCAGGCTCCTCCATAGTGAGAACAACCTTGGAAGGTTATACTGTCCCCGATAAAGACGATGCGGTCATTGGGTTTAATCAGTGATCCCGCATTCATAAAGTGCATAATAAAAAAGATTACTGTGCTTATCAGTGAAATAATGTGTCTGTGCATTCTCTTTTTCCTTTTTTGTATCTGTTGTGGTTAAAAAATCAGCCCCAGTTACAGGGTCTGGGTTAGAGTAAATAGCTATCTTTTCTTTTTTCAATATGTTCTGCAACAATCATAGATTGTAATGAGTCTGTAACTGTCGGCGTTAAACTTTTTTTGGATTTGACCGATTCGATAAAATAGTTCATCTGATCATAGAAACCACTCATTGTCGGCAGGTCATTATCAGGATAAAGCTCACTGCCGTTAATATGCTCAATAAGCTTATCATTCTCATAGTGATAAAGGTCGCCTGGAGCATCATTGCCGCCCCACATGGGGATATTCAGCATAAAGGTGTGATTTTCCACATTGATTGTTGTTCTCTCGAGAAGAATTCCACACATCGGCATAAAATTCAATTGTACAAGTGCACCTGAGACCATCTCTCCCTGAAGACAAATATTAGCAGAACCAAGGTTAATATTTTGCATCTCCTGATAATTAAAACTCAATTTTTTGTAATCTGAACCAGTAAGAAACCGTACTGCGTCAATGCCGTGAATCGCTGTCGTGTAGAATTTAGAGTCATTTCGG
>WGCX01000169.1 GCA_015493575.1 Desulfobacteraceae bacterium
CTTTTAATAGCGGTAACCGAGCTTGCAGGCGGGATTTTTGCCGGCAGTCTTGCCCTTGTATCCGACAGTCTGCATAATTTCAGTGATGCCGCATCCATCATATTAACCTATTTTGCCTTAAGGATATCTAAGAAAGCAAAAACCATTAAAATGACCTATGGGTATAAAAGGTCACAGATACTTGCGGCGTTTATAAACTCATCGGTGCTGCTTGTTCTTTCCATGTTTCTCATCGTGGAAGCTGTAAGACGTTTTAATCATCCTGAACATATCAAGGGTAATGTCATGATGATTGTTGCTGGTATCGGTCTTATCGCAAATGTTCTCGGTGTCTTCCTGCTTTCAAAGGATTCCCATGATAATATTAATATCAAATCCTCCTATCTACACCTTTTAAGCGATGCCGTTTCATCGGTGGGTGTCCTTTTTGGCGGTGTTGTGATCAAGCTGTGGCATATTTACTGGATTGATCCGGTGATAACAATATTAATATCCTTTTATATTATCAGGGAAACCTGGAATATTATCAGGAAAACAATGGATATTCTCATGCAGTCATCGGCTGATGTGGATTATGCCCATTTAAAAGAAGATATAGAGAAAATTCACAATGTAATCAATATCCATCATGTTCATACCTGGTACGGGGATGAAAAAACAGTTTATTTTGAAGCTCATATTATTTTAAAAGATATTCTGCTTTCACAAACCCGTAGGATAAATGACAAAATCAGCAGGATTTTAAAAGATAAATATGGTGTAAATCATATTACAATTCAATTTGAATGTGACAGGACAAACTGTTCAAAGGAAATACTGTGTACAGGTTAGTAAACGGTATGTCCGGTTGGGTATAAGCTTTAATTTATTGTCAATTTATATTTATTTATCGAAAGGAGGGAAGAACAATGGATAAGAAAATTCTGGAAAAAGCCTTTGAATTTCACGGGCATATCTGCTGGGCAAGTGCTGCCGGCGTTCGTGCCGGAATAGCCGCATTAAGGGAATTAAAAGTTCAGCGTACAGGTTCGTCCGGTGAATTGCATTGCAAGCTTGAAATAGGGGAAAACCATGGAGCTCAATGCTTTGCCGACGGAGTTCAATATGCCACAGGATGTACAATTGGCAAGGGCAATATTGAAAAAATGGGTTGGGGAAAACTGGCGTTGACCCTGATTGATAAAAAAAAGGAAAAAGCAGTCAGGGTTTCCTATAAACCCAGAAGGCATAAAATGATAGCTGAGTCATCATTTATGAGAAAACGCGGTCAGGGAATTCCGCCGACACAGATTCCAAGGGAAGAGGCTATGGCCATGGCGGATATAGTGTGGGATGCCCCTGAATCCGAAGTGCTTAGCATAGGTGAGGTAAAAGATTATGAATGGGAAGATGATTTTGGGGAAATCATGGGACTTGTTCCGTGCAGTCAATGCGGGGAAATGGTTTCCAAAGTCTATCTGCGGGTGGTAGGTGATGCCCATATGTGCATTCCATGTTCGGGATATGAAAGATAGGCGTAACTATAACAAACCTGCAGTATAAGCGGCAATATGCAGGTATTTAAAGTAATATGGAAGTAGTAAAAACACAATAACTTAAGGAGAACATTATGGAAAATTTTGAAGAATTATTTGAAACGGCATTAAAATTTCACGGTCACAAGTGCCCTGCAATGCCCATGGGGCTAAAAGCAGGATTGGCTGCAATGGATAAACTCGGGGTTGAGCATTCAAAGGACAAGGAACTTGCAGTTATTGCCGAAACAGGAAAAGGGCACGCAGCAGGATGCTTCCTGGATGGTGTAATGGTTGCCACGGGATGCACTTATGGAAAATCCAATATAGAAAAGATTTACTATAATAAACTTGCCTTCACACTTATTGACAACAATACAGGACGTTCTGTAAGGGTTTCCATAAAACCTGATTTTCTTGAAAAAGCCCTTAATTCTCCCTTCGTCCAGAAACGCAAGGCAGGAGTCCCTCCACAGGATATAGCACCTGAAATTACAGATCCCCTTGTAAGTAAAGTTAAAGGGCTGGATGAATCCATGTTTCTTGACATAGGAGAAATTAAAACACGGGAAATAAAAAAAGGTAAAGGTGTGTTTGAGGCAAAACGCTGCGAAAATTGTGGTGAACTGACATTTGTCAATAAACTAAGAATAGGACTGGATGGCAAAACAGTATGCATCGGGTGCTCAGGTTATGGTGCATAATCCCGTGAAGTACAGAGTTTGGAAATAAAAGAATAAAAGAATGAAATTAAAAATTTGCAGGCGTTCACAGGGATATTACATATGACATTCCATGTGAACGCTTGCAAAAATAGAGATATTTACCAACAGGGAGCTTGCCATGTCAATTTTATTAATATCGGTTACGGTTTCAATATTTTTTCTTTCAGTTGTTTTTGCAATGCTTGGGTTAGGCGGTGCAATGCTTTACATACCTGTCTTTCACTGGTTTGCCTATGATTTTAGAAGCGTTGCCATACCAACTGGCCTTTTATTGAATGGTATTACAGCCCTGTCTGCGGCCATTTTTTATCTTAAGGCAAAAATGGTGGATGTAAAAGGCTCAATTCCCCTTATAATAACATCATTTATAGGTGCTCCCATCGGCGCTTATTTTACAAAAATGGTTAGTACGGATAGCTTGATTCTTTTATTTGCAATTGCCATGATTTTTGCCGGCGGCAAGATGCTGTTAAGCGCAGGACAGCCTGAAAAGAATCATATGATGCCCGTTAGGAAAAGAATGGTTCTAATGGGAATTGCAGGTTTCTTTGTTGGATTTATTGCCGGACTTCTTGGTGTTGGAGGAGGCTTTTTGTTTGTACCCATGATGATTGCCATGGGATATAAGACTAAAGCCGCGGCTGCCACAAGTTCGTTTGTTGTTATCTTTTCATCTTTTTCAGGTTTTGCAGGCCATGTTGCAGAAGGACATTTTAACTGGCCTTTAATGATTGCCACATCCATAGCCGTTATCATAGGCTCCCAGATAGGTGCAAAAGTAATGAAAGACAAGATGAAGGCCAAGTGGATAAAGCAGATGTTCGCTGTTGTACTGTTAGGTGTTGCAGTAAAATTGTTATGGAAACTTTATCTGTAACATTCGAGAATTAAATTTTCCCATATGAATTCAATGATGCATCAAAAGGAGATATGCAGAACTGGATGATGCAGGTGTTGTAATAAAAAAAAGGTTCAGATCCGCCTCATGGCTGTTATAAACAGTGTATGACTAAGGAATTGAAATAATGAAAATGAATATAAAAACAACTAACATAATTATATTTATATTGTCAGGTTTAATTTTATTGATTTCAGGTGTTTCCCATGCAAAAAAATTAAGTTTTGACGGAGAGATAAGGACAAGATTTGAAAGCTTTAACGGCCTGAACGCAAAGGCATACGGTAATTTTTCCGTTAATGCAAAGGGAAAAGTTGATGGTAAATCAAATGATGACAGGATGCTTTCCCGTGTAATTGCCGGGTTTACATATTCAGAGAATAAAAAAATAATATACAGGCTTCATATGTATGACGGCCATGCATGGGGATGGTCCCTTGGCAGGAACGATTTTATAAAAAACAGGGGAACATCGGATCAATATGTAATGGACCCTGATGAGGATCATTTTGAATTTTACGATGCCAATGTTAAAATAAAAGATATTTTTACAGACGGGCTTTCCCTGGAGCTGGGACGGCAGAGAATTTTCTATGGTGATCACCGTATCTTTGGCCCAGGCAACTGGGGCAACGCAATCGGATGGATCTGGGATGCCGGGCGTTTTACATATAAGCGCCATGATGATTTTTTGTCAGCATGGTACGGAAGAACCAAATTCAAAGACCCGGACAGGTACAGTTCCTTTTTTGATGACCACGTATTTCAGGGTGTAGGAGTTTACGGTCATTTTAAAACTTCTCCAAATGGAGCGGCAGAGCCATTTTTTGCCTGGAAAAACAGCCTTTACCACGATGTTACACCTGAAGAGAACTCATTTCAGTATGGCATGAGGCTTTATGAAAAAAATTTTCACGGGTTTAATTATGATTTCACATTTGCAAAAAGAAGCGGCACCATTGGAAATAAAAGCATAAATGCCTACGCCTATGTGGCTAAGACAGGATATTGTTTTGAACAAATACCCATGAAGCCTGATTTTGTCATCGGCCGTGTATTTGCAAGCGGTGACAGCAATCCAAACGATAAAACCATCGACACATATGCGAAAGTTTTCGGTTCCACAATAGGGGAGCATTACGGCAGGATAAATATTATGTCCTGGAGCAACCTTGTTGATAATCAGGCGGATCTGTCCTTTGAACCTGCAGACAGGGTGCATGTGAAGATATCATACCATGATTTCAGCCTTGATAAGGCGGAAGATTCATGGGAATTTTACAAATACAAAAATAAACCGGGAAATCATTATACCCATCTTGGAAATGAGTTTGATCTTGAATTAAAGTATCATTACCTGAAAAATCTCCAGTTCCATTTTATTTATGCATATTTTAAAGCAGGTGATTTTGTAAAAAACAATGTGGAAGACAATAATGCCTCTACCTTTTGCCTGGAATGCACTTACAAATTTAAAAAAGATTTCATCAATCCGTTTGGTTAATGGATTTAAAACAGCATATTGTTCACGCTGCTCTTTGGGGATAATACCTGATTATTTTC
>WGCX01000170.1 GCA_015493575.1 Desulfobacteraceae bacterium
CTCTTGTTAAATTTCTTTAAAATAAGAGTTTCGATATTTGTTGTGAGGCCGTTTAAGAGCCACCAGATCGGCCTCATGGCCGTTATATTAACCGAAGTAATTAATTTTAAGGAGACAAAATGAAATCAGGTAAAATTCTAATTGTTTTACTGGCTTTGATGCTATCTGTATTTTTTACAGGGATTGCCATGGCAGGGACATTAACGGACATTGTTAACAGGGGAGAACTAAGGGTCGCAGTTCAATCCGGCGTGGCACCATTTGCCTTTGTTGATAAAAATGGAAAACATACAGGTTCCATGGTTGATTTTGCCCAGGAAATGGCTAACAGGATGGGCGTAAAATTGAAAATTCTTGATTTTGACTGGGATGGGCTGATTCCTGCAGTTCTTTCAGGAAAAGCTGATATACTTGCAGCAGACATGACCCCCACCCTTAAAAGGGCATTGAAAGTTACCTTTATTGACCCTTGGTACGAGGTTCAGCCATGCATTTTTACACAAACCAATGCTCCCTATAAAACCATTGCCGATGTGAATAAACCAAATGTTACTGTTGGCGTTCTTCTCGGATCAACAGGTGAGCAGAAAGTAAAAAAATACCTGCCAAAAGCCAAAGTTAAAGCTTATAAGGGAAGTGGAAGAATGGTTGTACAGGCACTTGTTGCAGGAAGGATTGATGCAGGAGTTAATGATGATCTTGCCGTGCTTACTGTACTGCCGGATTTTCCGCCCCATTCCATACGACTTCTTGACAAACGGCTTGGTCATGGAAAAGATCCTTTATGTTTTGCCGTACGTCCGGATTCCGTGAACCTGTGGCAGTGGACAAATCTATTTTTCAAAACCATCAGGCGCGATGGCACCTATGATAAAAATATCAACTACTGGATGAAATCCACAGCCTGGAAAAAAGATCATTGATTTAAAATTCAATTGGTATTGAATGTTGGAACACGTCATTCATCATTATTGATCTGAAACAATTCCGGGACCTATTAATCTGATCAGGTTTTTTTTAGTTCCTTATTTCTCAATTCCTGTACAACCGCCATGAGGCGGATCTGGGGAGGGTAAATGGGTTGCTGGCATCGCCCGCTTTAGTGCCGGAAAGTTTTATTAAATCCTGATCTGATGGATCATAGTTTAAAGATGGCGCAGGTGAATTTATTTCTATGCGTATGAATTCACCTGTGCCTGTCCCGTGTTGATTTTTACATATGGAAACGATTCTATGCTGGCTAATTTTAATTTCCGAATTATTTTTGAATACCTTCCAATTTTCCTTGAAGGGCTGAGAAACACATTTTTCATATCACTTGTTGCAATCTTTCTGGCGCTTATCGTGGGAATTATTGCATGTGCCTGCCGCCTTTCAAAGTTTAAGACATTGAAATATATCGCAATTGCATATATTGAACTTATGCGGTCAACTCCGCTTCTGGTCCAGATCTATTTTTTTTATTTCGGGCTTCCCTCACTTCACATCATGATTCCTGAAATTGAAACGGGTATTTTTGCCCTGATGCTGAACAGCGGGGCATATATTGCCGAGATCGTGAGGGCTGGTATTAATTCTGTTGATAATGGCCAGATGGAAGCAGGAATCTCCTCGGGACTGAGTTATCTCCAGATAATGAGATATATTGTACTTCCCCAGGCTCTCGGTGTTACTGTTCCGCCTCTGCTTGGACAGGCAATAGTGCTTGTTAAGGATTCCGCTCTTCTTTCACTTATTTCGGTTCCTGAGCTTACGAGAAGCGGCCAGATAATGACTTCGGAAAGATTTATGCCCACCGAGGCTTTTTTTACTGTCACTTTTTTTTATCTCTGCCTTTATTTCTGTCTTAAATCCCTTGCTGACTGGTCACAGAAAAAGCTTATTTTCAGGGAGGCGTATTGATCATGATGCAATTTTATTTTCATGAGCTTGTACAGATTTTTCCGCTTTTTTTAAGAGGGCTCTGGATGACGGTTCAGATTTCCTTTATAAGCCTGATACTTGCAACCATATTGGGATTTGTTGCAGGGGTTCTGAGAACTTCAAAAAACAGATTGATCCGTTCCTTTATCGGTATATATGTGTTTGTAATCAGGGGAACACCGTTTGTTGTGCAGGTGTTTATCGTGTTTTTTATTTTTCCTGAATGGGGTATTCAGCTGGATGCTTTTTCAGCAGCAGTTCTTGCAATGACAGTTATGGGAGGAGGTTTTGTATGTGAAATTGTTGCAGGCGGGATAACTGCCGTTGACAAAGGACAGTGGGAAGCTGCGACATCATCGGGACTGACGGCACTTCAGACTTTAAGATTTGTTGTCATCCCCCAGGCCATGAAAACAATACTGCCGCCGCTTGTGGGTGAATATGTTCTTTTAATCAAGGATTCTTCAGTTGTGTCGGTAATCGGTGTTATGGATCTTACAAGGGCGGGCTGGGTAACCGTTGTCCGTATTCCTGAAGGGCTCATGGTGTTTTCCCTTGTGGGTATTCTGTACTTTGCCATTTCCTATCCCTTAATTCTCCTGTCAAATTATCTTGAAAAAAGGATGTTGGTTGACGGATAGAAAACTTTGCCTGATCAGGAATTTAAAAAAAATGAGAAAACTATGATAAAATTTAATAATGTTAATAAATGGTTTGGAAAACTCCATGTATTACAGGATATTAATCTCCATGTGGCATCGGGTGAAGTTGTTGTTGTCTGCGGTCCCAGCGGTTCAGGAAAATCCACTCTTATAAGA
>WGCX01000171.1 GCA_015493575.1 Desulfobacteraceae bacterium
ACAGCACCTGCCATCATGGCCCTGTGAAAGCCGGCCATAAAACAGGACTCCAGCAGATCAGAATAATTTTTCAGGCTTAATCCATGGCTGAGTTCATTAAAGACAGAGCTGAAGATCAAACCGGCAAAGGCAACACCTGTAACCATACCAAGATTTCTTGCAGTGGCAACGGCAGCGGATGCTATGCCACGCCTGTTGGCAGGTATTGCACTCATTGCAGCAGTGCTGTTAGGTGAAATAAATAAAGCGGTTCCAATGCCTGCCATTGCAAGGCGCCACAAAATAGAATAAACAGGCATGCCAGGTTCAATAAATGTAAAAGAAAATAAGGAAAATGCAAGGATCAGCATTCCGGCAAAGCACAGTTCCCTTGATCCGATCTTATCGTATAAACTGCCGGAAACAGGGCTGATAAAAAACAAGAGCACAAAAGGTGCCGTCATTATAAGCCCTGTTTTGGAAGCAGAAAATCCACAGGGATAAGTCAGATAAAAAGGTGTCATAAAAACAATGATAAAAAGCGCTGCAAAAAGAACTGCCGCTGAAATAACGGGCAATATAAAAAGTCTTATTTTAACAAGATCAGGTGAAAACAGAGGGAATGCGGATTTTGACTCGGTTATCATGAAACCTGCACCTGCAAGTATTGATACAATGGTCATACCCATTGTTTTACCTGATAAAAAACCCCATTTTTCAAGATGCGTTATCACCAAAAGTGAACCGGTCAACCACAATATAACGAGGATACTACCCAATATGTCAAAGGACTCATTATTTGATCTGTCACTTTCATCTCCCTTTAGCACATATAATCCAGCCAGGGATGCGACAATCCCCAAGGGCACATTAAGATAAAATATCATCCTCCATGAAAAAAATTCAAGGAGAAGACCACCTGTGACTGGGCCTGCTGAAAGCCCTGCCGCAACAATGGTTCCGATCATGCCAAGCGCCCTGCCCCTTTCAGAAGCAGGAAAATTATCAACAATCAAAGCAGGAGAGCACGCCATCAACATTGCAGCCCCGCACCCCTGGATGCCCCGGCTTGCGATTAACAGCAGAGGATTTAATGACAGAGCACACAGAAGAGAGCCTGCTGAAAAAATAAAGAACCCGCTGCAGTAAACAATTTTTTTACCCTTTATGTCACTGATTCTTCCAAACGGGAGAAGAAGAGAGGAAACAACAAGAAGATAGATCATCACAACCCATTGAATAACTGCAAGCTTTGTAACAAAACTTTTCATAATATATGGAAGGGCAATGTTCACAATACTCCCGTCCAGAGTTGTCATAAAAACGGCAAGGGCCACAAGAATAAAAATTTTCCATTTTTTCTTCATGAATATTGCCCGGGCATCAGTGCAATACCGCTCCTGCTGAAAGAAAAAGAACAGCTTCGGTTATCTCTGCCATGGCGCCAAGCATATCTCCTGTGATGCATCCCATTTTTCTTTTGTAGAAAAGGAGAATTAAAAAAACTGAAATACTGAAAACAGCAATAAGTAAAAGACCCCTTTTCCCAAGAAAAAAAGATAAAACAACAGGAATAAAAAGCCATATGAAATTTTTTACTTCAAGGGGCTTTTCAAAAAGGTCATGGCCGGTGCCTGTGTTCTTTCTACCGTATTTCAAATACCTGATACCAAAAAGCATACCACCCCTTGCATAGGAAGGAATAATTAAAAAAAGTATCATTGCCTGAAAATTTGTACACGACGTCTTCATTGAATAAATTCCTGCGGTCTTTACCGCAAGTGCACAGAAAATAACAACAAGCCCCATCATTCCGGTCCTGCTGTCCTTCATGATTTCAAGGGCTCTTGTTTTTGATCTGTGACTGAACAGACCGTCTGCTGCATCTCCGAGACCATCAAGATGGAATGCCCCTGTGACTGCAACAAGAAAAAGCACATCAAGAACAGCAACAACTGGCTTTTGCCAGAAAAAAGAGAAAATTTGATCCATACCTGCAAGAAAACAGCCGATTATGAGACCGACAACAGGGAAAAACCGGATCATCCCCATGGGGGAGAATTTCACATTTTTTCCCGCAGGGATGATACTTATGAACATGATTGCCGATCTTAAATCCGTTAAAAAGCCTGTGTTGTTGTTTATCTTCAAGTCCATTTCCTAAGGATCGAAAATTTTATAAGTTGAACGAAATTGCTTGTCTTCCGGCCCATCTACTTCGTTGCATCAAAGGCCGAATACGTTGAGTATGCAACCTTTAATGCGCCTTGTACATGGGGTAAGAATTCTGCGCTATTTCTGTTCAACTTAT
>WGCX01000172.1 GCA_015493575.1 Desulfobacteraceae bacterium
CTTCTGAGAGTACATCAAACGGACTTGCCGTTGACGTTGACTCTTCAGGAGCCCTGATACTGCAGCAGGACAATGGAATAAAGAAAAAAATTATATATGGGGACTGTTTTTACGGATAAAAACCCAAAGCGTGCTTACCCTCATTTTCGTACTTTTAAAATACTTTTAAGTAAATTAAAAATTTCACAGGGAAAAATAGATATGAATATATCAAATCAACTCAGGATGACGGTTTATGCTTCTCTGTTTGCAGCTCTTATCGCAGCAGGTGCCTTTATTGCAATTCCAATAGGACCTGTTCCCATAGTCCTCCAGAACATGTTTGTTCTCCTTGCAGGAATTATACTCGGATCGAGGTGGGGACTTGCATGTGTTTCAGTATATCTTCTCATGGGTGCGCTGGGATTTCCTGTTTTTGCAGGAGGAACAGGGGGAATAGGAAGACTTTTCGGACCAACCGGAGGATATCTTCTTTCATATCTTCCAGCTGTATATGCCACTGGAATCATTTCCGAAAAGCTGCAAAAAACAATGGCAAACGATATAATTGCCATGGTTGCAGGCTCGCTGATTGTATATGCCGCAGGAGTTCCATGGCTTAAATATGTTACGGGCATGGGGTGGAATAAAGCCGTAACTGTCGGTATGTATCCTTTTCTCATTGGTGATATAATTAAAATAATTGCAGCAGCTTATGCTGCAAAAATAATAAGGCCGATTGTAAAAAAACAGTGACATCAATGGGAAAAGCCTCCCGTGACCTTCCGAAGCTGTCTTTAACAGGTAAGAAACTGTCTTTAATATGTAAAGCCAACAATTAAATATGAAACATAAAATTATCGAGATTATAAATCTGTCCCATATATATGATAAAAAAACAGGTTCAGGCATAAAAGATATTAACCTTTCAATTTTTAAAGGAGAGTTTATCATTTTTGCCGGCAGAAACGGATCAGGCAAATCAACTCTTTTCTGCCATCTTAACGGGCTTTTATCCCCGGGTTCAGGAGAAATCCTTGTTGAAAATAAAAATATCAAAAAAAACTTAACCCGCACCCGCAGAACGATCGGCATGGTATTTCAGGATGCAGATACACAGATCGTAGGAGAAACCGTATTTGATGACACGGCTTTCGGACCTGAAAATCTTAAATTTTCCAGGGAAAAAATAAACGAAAAAGTTCTTTCTTCACTTGACAAACTCGGACTTCTGCCGTTAAAGGACAGAAATCCATCCACACTGTCAGGTGGAGAAAAACGAAAACTTGCCATTGCAGGAATTCTTGCCATGAATCCCGAAGTTATTGTTTTTGACGAACCTTTTTCAAACCTCGACTATCCTGGCACACTTGAACTTATTGAATGCATAAAAGATCTACACAGGTCAGGTCATACAATTTTAATTGCCACCCATGATATTGAAAAAATAGTATCCTGTGCCACGCGGTTAATTATCATGGACAACGGAACCATAGCAGCGGATGACAAACCTGTTAACCTGCTGAAACAGCTTGAGACCTTCGGTATAAGGGAACCATGTGCTTCAAAACTTGGCATGGATATAAACCGGATATCATGGACCAGTTAACCTCTTTTACCTACCAGACCGGAAAGTCATTTCTGCACATGCTTGACGTGAGATGTAAAATTTTTTCCATGGGTCTCTTGAGTCTGTCCATTATTAAAGCTGATTTCGCATCTCTTGCCCTGACAGGTGTTATTATCGCAACGCTTGTGATTAATGCCGGTATAAAGTCTGTGGTAATTTTCAGGGATCTTAAATATTTTTTTATTCTCCTTATATTTGTGTTTGTGGCCAGAGCTCTTACAACTGATGGCACCCCTTTAATAATTTTTTTTAATATATCAATGACAAAACAGGGGATGATCATTGGAGCCCGGATATGCGCAAGATTTCTCATCATAATGCTTCTCGGAATGGTGTTCATAAAAACAACAAAGCCATCTTCCGTAAAAGGGGCAGTTCAGTGGTTTTTATCTCCTGTTCCTTTTATCCCCGAAAAAAGAGTTTCAATAATGATAAGTCTGTTTTTAAGATTCATGCCCTTTCTCATTAAACAGACAAAACAGATTTCCAATGCCCAGAAATCAAGATGCTCAGATCTTCAGCCAAATCCAATAAAAAAGACTGCCCGCCTGTGCGTACCTCTTTTTAAAAAAACGTTCCAGTCCGCAGACAGGCTCGCAACGGCCATGGAAGCAAGATGTTATTCTGAAGACCGCACAGATCCGGAGTTTATCAAATCCGGACATGAGACAATAATCTATCTGGCAACACTTGCACTTTCAATTATCATGATTTTATTTTAACCTTCCGGGTTCTTCTTATAACGGCCATGAGGCCGATCCGGATTCAAGACCGGATCTGGTCACAACAAACAATGAAATAACGTTTTACAATTCACTATTTCTTATAAATTTTACATGAACCTTCCTTGTCCTTGGCCCGTCAAATTCACAGAAAAAAATTCCCTGCCACGTTCCGAGAACAAGATTGCTGTTTTCAATGGGAATAAATTCGGATGAACCCACAAGACTTGTTTTGACATGGGCTGCAGAATTTCCCTCAAGGTGATGATAATTGTTTTCCCAGGGAATTAAGTTATTAAGTACCTCTCTTATATCTTTTCTCACATCCGGATCGGCATTCTCATTAATGGTGATTCCACCTGTTGTATGCATGGAAAAAATGTGGGCAAAACCATCTGAAACACCTGATTCCCTGACAAGTTTCCTCACATCATCGGTGATATCCAGCATAACGCTTTTTGAATTTGTTTTTAAATTAATAAACATTTTACCCCCCTGTCTTTTAAATTATTTTACGATCTTTCTTCAATGAAAAATTGATTCTGAGCTTGACTAAAAGCATGTGTTACAATAAAATAATTTTTAATTAAAAAATACAAATCCTATTTGAATGCAAACTCTTGACGTGCATTCAAATATTAAGTACCAATGTAACCTCTTAAAATCAACTTTTTTACTTTCCCCGGAGGAAATTATTATGTATGAGATTATTGCTAATCCTGAACATTACAAATTGGATGATTTAATAAAAGGAACCGGTAATGCCAAAATTGATTTCTCAGCTGATGAAAGACAAAAATGGGCGGATGAAATTGAAGATTTCGGCAAAAGGCTTATTGAATTTGCCGAGAAATCTAAAACTTTTTCAAAAGTCCTGTCCGGTTCTGAAAAAATAACAGCAACTCCGGCATCACTGAAAACTCTTAAAATACAACTTTTTGCAATAAATGATGCTTTGAACAATGCCATGGAAATAGCTGAAAAACTTCAATCTGATATAGTATCAAAAAAATGAATATGCCAGCGCGGTGATTAAAATTTTACATTTAGTTTTTTTATATGAAACTCCTGCAAAGTGCCTTTAAGAATAAGAGTTTCTATATTTGTTGAGAGGCAGTCTGAGAGTCTCCAGATCCGCCTCATGGCGGTTATATGAAACTCCTGCAAAGTACCTTGAAGTATTAGAGTTAGTGCTGCGTCTTCGATTTTTTATCAGAAACTTTGATTCTTTGAGGCAGTATGAGAGTTTACAGATCGACCCCATGGCCGTTATATCCTTAAAAAACCGTTTCCATAGGTTCAGAAAAAAACCTGTATAATTTTTATCAGAAATTATAACAAAAAGATGAAAAATGGAAAAACAACACAATCATGAAACAATGACTTTTGCAGATGAACATAAAGAACCTGACCCATTAGATGTTAAAACACAAGGCAACACAATGAATCCATGGAAAATTTTAATTACCGACGATGAAAAGGATGTCCACTATATAACTGAAAAAGTCCTTGCTGATTTTATATTTAAGGGAAAAAAAGCTGCCTTTCTGCATGCATATTCAAAAAAAGAGTCTGAAACAATAATACGGGAAAATCCTGACATTGCCATTGTTCTTCTTGATGTCGTTCTTGAAACCGAAAATGCAGGCTTAGAACTGATCCACTATATAAGAGAGGAACTTGGAAATTCCATTATACAGATTGTAATCCGAACGGGCCAGCCCGGGTTTGCACCGGAACAAAGCATAATCAATAAATATGATATTAATGATTACAGACTCAAAACAGAACTCACAGCGCAAAAGCTTCACACTCTTGTAACAACATCACTGCGTTCATACCAGGTTAAATCAAACCTTCAAAAAGAACTTGAAAAAAGAAAACAGATTGAGCTGTCTCTCAGAAAAAGCCAAAAACGTCTCAAGGATATTGTAACAAGCATCGGGGACTGGATATGGGAAATTGATACAAAATTACGCTATACCTATATTTCCCAGAATATAAATTCCATTACCGGCTATTCATACAAAGAGCTAATTGGAAATAATTTTTTCACCTTAATGACAAAAGAAAGCAGAATCAGCACTGCAGAGACCATCAATAAAAATATTGCAAAAGCCGAAGCCTTTAACAATATTGAAATGTGGATACAGAAAAAGGACGGAACTAAAGCATGTTTTCTTATCAGCGGGAAACCCGTAAAAGATAAAAATAATCTTGTTACGGGCTACAGAGGTGTGAATAAAGATATCACTGATCTTAAAAAAGCTGAAAAAGAAAAAGCAACACTTATATCCCAGCTGAGACAGGCACAGAGATTAGAGGCCATAGGGACACTTGCAGGTGGTATAGCCCATGATTTTAATAACATACTGGGAGCTATCCTCGGTTATACCCAGCTTCTGCAAATGGATATCCATGAAAATGAAAAGGCCATGCATTACACCAGAAAAATACTTGGCGGATGTGACCGTGCTAAAAATCTTATCCTTCAAATCCTCGATTTCAGCCGGCATAATAAAAAAAATAATGAAATGATAGCGGTGTCTCTATCCACTGTAACGAAAGAATCCCTGAAGCTCCTCAGATCATCCATCCCATCCTCAATTAAAATCAGAACGGAAATTTCGGAGGATTCAGGTTATATTCTTGCTGATCCGGCACAGATTAACCACATGATCGTAAACCTTTGCACCAATGCATACCAGGCCATTGGGGATAACCAGGGGACAATTACAATTAAAACAAATCAATTGGAAATTGATCACCAAACAATTTTTTCCCAGTCAGCCTTGCCGGATCTTGACCCGGGAAACTATATAACCATATCTGTTATAGATGATGGGCAAGGGATAAGCCCGGAGATTATGGATAAAATCTTCGAGCCTTATTTTACCACCAAAAGAGGCGGTGACGGAACAGGACTTGGACTTGCAGTGGTCCACGGTATTGTAACCCAGTGCAACGGACAGATAACTATAAAAAGCAGCAAAGGCAAGGGAACGGAATTTACAGTTTATTTTCCGAAATATATAAAAGAAAAAGAAGATACCGACGTTATAATTAATGGAACTGCCGGCCAGGGACAGAAAATCATTTTTATCGACGATGAAGATGCGCTTGTGGAACTTGGAGAATCCATGCTTGAAAAACTCGGATATAACCCCGTTGCAATGAAATCAGGATTAGAAGCCCTGGAAATAATACAAAAATCCCCTTCTAAATTCGATATTGTTATTACAGATATGACGATGCCGGATATCCAGGGCACCCAGCTTGCAGGAAAAATTAAGAAAATAAGGCCAGACCTGCCTGTTATACTGTCAACGGGATTTTCTAATATTGCGGACTCAGAAAACGCAAGCCCTGCGGGAATTGATGCTGTTATAGCCAAACCGTTTACCATGAATTCCCTTGCCCGTGCTATTAATAAAGTCCTTGTAAAAATTTGACATTATCCTTTTAAGACATTTCCCCCACGCATCCACAAGGCCTTTCGCTCCACCCTGGGTAAAAATAACCTTAGCCGGATAAATTTTGTTTATAACAGACTTAAATCCGGTCCCTGTTTTTTTTTCAAGAACAAGTCTTATTGTCATGACGGCTTCCGGGTTGTTTTTGTTTTGCATATCACCGTAAAGATCGATTATGCTGCCCCATAGCCGGTACTTGATATCTTCAGATTCATTGGGTTCTACACGTTTGAAATACGGGGAATCATACAAAAATCTTCCAATATCATCCGTTACCATACTTGATGGAGAAACAATAAAATTATTGTAATAATCATAAATGTACTGATTTTGGGAAATACGATAGATAAAATAATTTGAATCAAACTCAGGCAGAATTGTAAATTGTCTGACAATAAGTCCTGTTTTTCCCCCTGTTTTATCCAATTCTTTGATTTTAGATGAATTTATACTTTTGTAAGACTCTGATTTCATTGAACCCGCTTCAATGACAAATAAATTCCTCTTTGGAAATTTTTTCTCAAGTCCTGAACAGCCCAAAAGTGCAATTGCAGTAAATATGATAATTGTGGCCTTTTTCATCATTTTAATTTCCTTGTAATCGCAATGCATCTGTTTTTCCGGGAACATATTTTTCAGGCGGCTTTTCAAATAAAAGCCGTCCCGGATAATGTTTAAGTTCAAGGCTCAATTGTTTCAGATTATCAGATGTTTGTACAAAATTTTCAAGAGTTCTATTGATGGTATCTGTATTCATCCAGACCATGGTTTCCAGCATTTTTGAAGTTTTATTCAAGCTTCCAAGCATGGTATCAATTTCATTTGAAAAATTTTCAATTTTTGAAGAAAGGCCGGTTTTAATATCAGATGTTATAGCTGCTGCATTATGAGCTGTTTTACTGAAATCTTTCATTGCCTTATCAAGGGGCTGCTGTGAATTTCGGACAATCGTTTTAAATCCTGAGAAAGTTTTTTGAGCATCATCTATCATTTTTTTGACTTTTGCAGACCCAAGTGTCCTGGAAATCTGTTTATTTGTTTTCCTTACCTCGGCAAGCAGATTCTCAGTCTGGAGTGAAATTTTCGCCATATCAAGATCTGCTGCTTTATTGTTAAGTATCTGTAAAAGTTTATCCAGCCTTGTCGTAATATTGACAATATTTATATGGGTAAAATTTTCCACTATCTGGTTCACTGCATCCCCGAGACGTTTTATCCTGCTTTTCCTCGAAGGGATATAAATATATTTCGGCCTCCAGGAAATGGAGAGAGAAGGTGATACCCCGTGTGAATAGTCGGTTTCAAGAAAAGCAGCTCCTGTAAGCCCCTTGAAAGCAAGATGAATTCTTAGACCTTTGGCAATGGCTTTACGGATTCTTTCCTCATTTGTTTTTCCGGTCTGACCGAGATAAGAATCCTTGTCAAGGGAAAATCTTACGAGAATATAGTTTGACGCACGGTTGTACACCCTTGCAGTTGAAGTGATAGATTTTACGGTCCCAATCTTAAGTCCCTTGTACCTTACCCCGGACCCTATATCCAGCCCCTGGACGGACTCATCAAAACAAGTTTCAGCAATCAGCTCTTTTTTCATGAATTCTCCAGCACCCAATGCAATGAGAAATGCAGCAAAAAGAACAAAAGCTGTGATGACAAACAGGCCAAGTTTAAAAAAGTTTGCTTTCCTGGTCATATCTTTTCCCCTGTTTATTCTCTTGATAACTGCCATGAGGCAGATCTGAACTGCGTTACTATGCCTCTCAACGAACATAGAAAGAGTCTTTGTTACTTTGTCAAAAGCGAGCTCTTTCTTATAAAAGAACCTGATTTAATGACAGGTTCTTTGTTTTTCATTACTGCCGGATATCAAATCCTGCCTTGCCCTCATTCCTGTTGAAAAATTTATATGCATAGGGGTTGGATTTATCCGCCTTAAGATCTTTTGGCTTTCCCCTGGCAATTATCCCCTTTGTTTTTTTTTCAAGGATAATGGTATTATCGGCAATTGTTAATATACTTTCCAGTTCATGGGTTACAATAACAAAACTGATATTTAAAACTTCTGCAAGGTTCATTATCAAAGAATCAAGGGAGGCAGATGTAAGGGGATCAAGCCCTGCCGATGGTTCATCAAGAAACAATATTGCAGGGTCAAGTGCCATGGCCCTTGCAATTGCAGCCCTTTTTTTCATGCCTCCGCTTAGTTCATCCGGCAGAAGATATGCGCTGTCCTCCATATTCACAAGCTTGAGCTTAATCATGGCAATGGCTTTTATTGCATCCTTTGGAAGAGAAGTATATTCTTCGAGAGGCAGCATAATGTTTTCCAGAACCGTCATGGAACCGAATAATGCCCCGTTCTGGAATGCCACACCAATCGTCTGGAGCAGGCGGTTCCTTTTTTCTCCCTCGGCTGTAACCATGTCAGTACCATTTATTAAAATTTTACCTGAAACAGGTGGAACAAGGCCTGTCATATGTTTTAACACGGTACTTTTCCCGCATCCTGATCCTCCGAGGATGACAAAAATCTCCCCTTTTTTTACATCAAAGCAGAGATCCTCCATAATGGCTTTGCTGTTGTATCCTGCATAGAGATTTTCAACTTTAATGATGGTTTCTTTCATAAAAAATACCGCGTGCAGCAGAAATGGCAGTTTATAAGAAACTCCTGCTAAATTCTTTTAAAATAAGAGTTAGCTTCGCGTCTTCGACCCAATATTTGTCAGAATCTTTGATTCTTAGAGGCAGTCTGAGAGTCTTCAGGTCGGCCTCATGGCCGTTATAATGTAATTTTTTTTTCATATACCGAGACAATAATAAACCACGGAAAAAATACCGTCAAAAACAGCAATTAAAATAATGGATGAGACAACGGCACTGGTGGTTGACTCCCCAACTGCAGAAGGCCCCTGTTTTGTCTGGTATCCTTTGATACATCCTGTGGCGGCAATGAGTATACCAAAAACAAAGCACTTTACAATGCCCCCTGCAAAATCTTCCCATGTCACAAAGCCTGCAATCTGATTATAATAGGTTATAATGGGATATCCAAAAGCAAGAATAACCAATGCACCGCCTAATATTCCCATTAGATTTGCAAATACGGTGAGCAGCGGCGTAATAAAAGTGGATGCAATCACCCTTGGTACAATGAGAAATTTAACAGGATCAAATCCCATAACGGTTAAAGCGTCAATCTCCTCGTTGATTTTCATTGTGCCTATTTCAGCGGCAAATGCCGAGGCAGAACGGCCTGCAAGGACAATGGCAGTCATTAATGGCCCAAGCTCCCTGACCATGGCAATTCCTATGAGATTTGCCACATAGATTTCCGCACCAAACATCTTCATGGGAATCGCCGCCTGGAAAGCCATGACAAGGCCCACAATAAAACTGATCAGGGACACAATGGGCAGGGCATCAACACCTGTTTTTTCAGCCACCACAAATGTTTCATGCCATCTGATGCGAAAAGGCTGTTTAAGACTTGTGAAAAGTGCCCATGTGATTTCACCGATAAAAGTGATAAAAAGACCAAGATCGGATAAAAAATCTGAGAATTCATCTCCTTTTTTTTCAATAAAAGAAAGGGAGGCTGAATGATTTTCAACATGGATTAAAGGGTCAATATCAAGGGATAGTTTAACAAGGGATGAATATTCGGGGTTAAGCCCCTTAATCGATATTTTATCCCATCCTTTTTTTTTTGCAAGCCCGTTGATATTACTGACAAGGGCAGCGCCTGCAGTATCAAAATAATTTACATTTTCAAGGTTTAAAATAAAAGGTGGAATACCGGATAAATTTTCTGTTTTTTTTATGATGAATTCAGAAGTTTTTTTCCACACTGCAGCACATCCATCTGCGTCAATCCTTCCGGATAAAACAAGGGTGACGGCATTATCTGTTGTGTCAAGGCTCACCCGGGGCGCATCGATATTTGATTGCGGCATGTAAAAACCAGATTGATTTTTTTCAATTGATTGCATCAGGTTTTTTTGATTCATCTTTTTCACATTTAATGCCTTACTCCTGAATTTCTGCCATAAGACACATGAAATTGAAGTGCAGAACACACATGCGACACGGGTCACACATGGAGTGCGGATTTTCCGCGCGGGTTTTCCGCGTTAGATTTTTGTTTTTATTGCACTGCATATTCTTTTGCAGTATTGTTCTGTAAGTGTTTTTTCAGGTCCTTCCACCATAACCCTGAGAAGTGGCTGGGTACCCGAATATCTCACCAAGACCCTGCCCTTTTTTCCAAGTTCATTCTCAACGGCATGAATTTCATCAGCGATCTCTTTTATTTTCATGAAATCGGGTTTTGAAGGATCAACTTCAACATTCATGAGAATCTGTGGATAAACTTTCATTATGGAGGCAAGCCCGGATAATTTTTTTCCCGTATCAAGCATTACAATGATGATTTTCAGTGCTGTAAGTATCCCGTCTCCCGTGGTGTGGCTATTAGAATAAATCATGTGGCCTGAGTCCTCACCGCCCATTACAGCACCTGTTTCCTGCATTTTCAGCAGGACTTTACGATCTCCCACATCGGTTGTAACATGATCAATGCCAAGGGATTCAAGGGTTTTTGAAAGCCCGATATTGCTCATAACCGTGCTTACAACAATATTGTTTTTCAATCGCCCCATGTTTTTAGCATGGCTTGCACAGATGGCAAGTATCCTGTCCCCTGTGATTTTTTCCGCATTTTCATCCAAAGCAATCAAACGGTCTGCATCACCATCAAAGGCAAGACCTAAGTCTGCACTGTGTTTTAAAACAAGTTCACCAAGGGTATCCGTATGCTGAGACCCGCAATTTTCATTTATATTCCTGCCGTCCGGAGAGTTGAAAATAAATTCTGAATCAAACCAATCACCTGTAAAAACTAAAGGTGCTATTTCAGAAGCCGCCCCGTTTGAGCAGTCAATAACAAGTTTTAATTTTCGATATAAACCTGATTTTTCAGACTTTGAAATGCCGGTAAAGAGTTCAGTGTTTAAACCGGATTTTACAGGTTCTGAACCTGATGGTTGAGGTCCTGCAGGCGATGACAACTCAGCGGTTATGTGATTTTCAGGCATGCTACGGTTTTGGTCGGACAATTTAAGTCCTGCAGAGGATGACAATTCAAGCATGAACAGATTTTTTAAAAATTCAGCGTATTTTTCATTTGCATATGAAAGAGATGAAATCCTGCCTATATTAAAATGAGAACCTGTGATATCCCCCTTTTTATTATTGCCCTCTACATCTCCGTTTTTACTATTTCCATCGCCATTACCGCAATTTTCCGGATGATCATTTTCTGATTTTATAATTTTAGTAAAATCCTCATTGAAATGCGCATTGGAATACGCATTGGAATGATTGTTGAACTCATGGTTTAAAATCAAATTCTCAATAGTTTTTTCTTCATCACCTGAAAGTTTATAACCTTTGGAATTAAAAATCTTGATTCCATTATCATAATAGGGATTATGGGATGCTGAAATTACAATACCAGCTCCTGCTTCTTTAATCATGGATGCAAGAAATGCAACTGCCGGTGTGGGAATCACCCCTGCACACAGGACATTAACGCCCATTGAAGAAATCCCGGCTGCAAGGGCAGCTTCAAGCATATCACCTGAAACACGTGTATCCTTTCCAATGACAATGGATGAAAAACCGCTTTTCTGCTGTTTCATAAAAAAAGCCAGTGCCCGGCCGGTTTTCATGGCCATGACCGGAGTCATGGGATATTTGTTTGCAACGCCCCTTATTCCGTCAGTACCAAATAATTTTTTCATTTAATCCTGTTCATGATTGCTTTTTCAATTGATTTAAGCCAGGCAGAGCCCATGCCGGCGTTACCTGTATCAAGGCTTTGTATAACCTTTATATAGTCTTTTCCGTTTTCTTTTATTCCATGATCAACAGCTGCGAGAAACTCTTCTGAAACACTTTTTGATCTGTCAGCTTCACTTTCCAGTATAAAATGTTTTTTCACCTCATCCCATCTGTTTATAATTTCATCGTGAATAATGATAAGACTGGTTTCTTTTCCATCTGATTTTGATAAAAGAAGATTTCTTGATTTTTCAAGTTTTCTGCAGAACGCTTCAAGCCTTTTAATTCTTTCGTCAATACCCTGCTGCAGGGTTAAATTCATCCCCTTTAAAAGTTCTTTAGAAAAAAAATCACAGGTAAAAAGGCTCCTGATATTTTTATACCAGTTTTTTAAAGCGATGAGCCCTGCAATATACAGGCAGTTTTTTTCAAATATTGTCCCGGGATTTGTGTATGACCCTTCTGACCGCGAAATGGAACCCTGTTTTAAAGCTCCTCCGAATATCAATCTGTTCTGCCTTAACTCATCTCTTCTGCACAGGGTGCCCGCCGCAGTGACAGAACCAAAGGCAAGTCTGCATGGCCCCACGATCCCCCCCTGGCCTCCAAGGAAAACAGGTTTTGATTTCAACATGACACCCTGGGAAACATTGCCGAATATTGACGGAGTTGCCTTATCCTGGTTCGGTGTGTAGTTAAAATGGATAAAAGAACTCCCCACTTCACTGTGGTCTTTGCGGCTGGTACCCCCGGCCATGAGGCAGTCACAGAAATTAATCAGGCTGCCAAGGGTGACAAATGGAAAAAGAATTGTCTGCTTTAAACCAACGGTATGGGCGGCGCAGGCCTCTTCCTCAAGTATGGTTCCTTTTCTCACATGCCCGCCTGAACCAAATGAGTTTTTCCCGGCAAATACAGCTTTTTCAAAAAAACCGCCTTTCAGATCAACATCAGGCCCAACATAAACATTATCAATTGTGACAGGAGCCTCAAATCCCAGCCTTGCCCCTGACATGATCAAAGTTTTTTCACCTAAAATACGCGTTCCCGGATAAATCATGACGTTCTCACCTGAAATTCTGTCAGGATCAACCTCTTTACCGATCAAAACAGAGTCAGGATTAAAAATCTTAACCCCCTTTTCCATGAGAGTGATTATTTTTTCTTTGTTTTCCATAATATGTCTTACATGAATCTGTATAAAATCCCTCCCCAGGTAAAACCTGCACCAAATCCGAACAAAAAGATAGTATCTCCCTTTTTACCAACAAGATTTTTTTCCATGGCTTCATCCAAAGCAATGGGTATACTTGCAGCCGTTGTATTTCCATATTTCTGGATATTGTTAAACACTTTTTTCTCATCAATTTTCATTAACTGCTGATATGCCTGATTAATTCTTAAATTCGCCTGGTGGGGAAAGAACATATCAATTTTATCAATGGGGACACCTGTTTTTGTTAGAATTTCTTTTGTAACTTCAGGAAGTTTTCTCAAGGCCTGTTTAAAAACAAAAGAACCGTTCATTACAGGATAGTGGCGTGCCGTATTATTTATGGCATCCAGCGGAAGCCTGTCAGGCAGCCTTGAAGCGGGAAGTTCAACCATAAGAGCTTCTGCTCCTCCCCCGTCGGCGTGAAGGACAGATGCAAGAACCCCTGCATCCTCATCGGTTTCAACACCTTCAACACAACAGGCACCTGCTCCGTCTCCGAAAATAACCGTGACGTCCCTGCCCCTTGTTGATTTATCAAGACCTGTGCTGTGGACTTCAGCACCTACGATGAGTATTTTATTTGCAAGCCCGCTTTTTATATAAGAATCTGCCGTTGCAAGGCTGTAGAGAAATCCTGTACACTGCTGGCGGACATCAAGGGCCGGAGTGGATTTAAGACCGAGCTTATGCTGGAGAAGACAGCCGGAACCCGGAAAAGTAATATCGGGACTCAATGTGGCAAATATTATAAAATCAAGATCCTCAGGCTTCCATCCAGCCCTTTCAAGGGCGATCTTTGATGCTTCAAGGCCAAGGTCGGATGCTCCCATTTCAACACCTTCAGGAATCCAGTATCTCTGCTCAATTCCGGTTCTCTGTCTGATCCATTCATCTGAAGTATCCATTATTTCTGCAAGATCATCATTGGTTACAAGACGTGATGGTATTGCTTTGCCCGTACTCCTGATAATTGTTCTTTTCATATTATGTGTCCTTGAAATATCTTTAAAAATTGGTCATGATTTCATGGCATACTTCACAGACATCTGTCAGCCTGTTTATAAAAATATTTTCCAAAATTTTCCCTAAAGCTGCCATCCCCTTGATTTTCTAAACCTTTTTTAATAACTGTGATTACAGTATCAGGTTCTATAACATTTTATTTTTCATGGCAAGACTTGAGTATTTTTTTATAAAAAAGTATAAGTCCACAGCATTGGCATCGTTGATACCATAGGCAAAGATGCCTGGGATCGAAAAATAATAAATGGAACAAAAATTACAAAGGACAAAAATGCTGACGGAATATACCGTTCTTATTATTGGATTAATTCTACTCTATGCAGGATCTGAATTCCTGGTCAGAGGCGCAGCCTCAACCGCCATGCTGTTTGCCGTAAGGCCGGTCATAATCGGGCTTACCATTGTTGCCTTTGCCACCTCAGCCCCTGAACTTATTGTAAGTTTTGTTGCTGCCGTTAAAGGATCAGGGGACATATCCGTTGGAAATATTCTTGGCAGCAATGTCATCAATATCGCCCTTGTTCTTGGAATCAGCTCATTAATCAAGCCCGTTGAAATCAACAGGCAAATTACAAAATTTGAGATCCCCTATATGGTTTTTGCATCCTTTGTGTTCTGGATACTCTGCCTTGATGGAACAATTGGATACAGTGATGGAATAATTCTGATATGTCTGCTTGCCGGTTTTCTGATCTATGGATTTAAGAATGCAAAGGACAAAAATAAAATTAAAGATACGATAAATAATAAAGAAGACAAAAGTAAAAATCAGGAAAAAGAAAACTATGGCAACAGACTTAAATCTATTTTCATTAATACCGTCATGTTAGCAGCAGGCCTTGCCGGGCTTGCCAAAGGAGCAGATATGGTGGTAAATTCCGCCATTAGCATTGCAACTGCTATAGGCCTGTCCCAGGCATTCATCGGAATTTCCGTTGTTGCACTTGGAACTTCCCTTCCCGAGCTTGCAGCTTCTGCAGTTGCAGCCTCAAAGGGAGAAAGCGATATATCCATTGGAAATGTTGTTGGCAGCAATCTTTTTAATATATGCCTTGTGATGGGAACGGTGGGACTTCTCAACCCGATGAAAACAGACAGAAACCTGTTAAATTTTGAATTTCCCGCCATGATTTTAATTTCTCTGATCCTTTTTGCCATAGCTTTTTTCTGCCATAAAATAACCCGCAAGACAGGATTTGCTTTAATTATTTTCTTTATTTCTTATATTATTATTTCTTATTTTAAGACGATTTAAGGCCTAAATCCCCCCAAACCTCGCAGTTAGTAAAAAGGATCTGTAGAATTCATGCCGAATTTCTGAATCCACAGAATTTCATGTAAAATGTGCATTCGCAGCTCATTTTTTGAAGAGGAGGCCCCTGCAATCCAGTAAAACGACCGGTTCTATATCAATGTTGATTTATGCTTGGTGAGTAGCATATTCATCCAAAAGACGACGTATCATTTTCTGGTATTGTGTATTGTATTTCTTTGCTTCCTTTTTAAAAAACTCGACACTAACCTTGCTAAGAGCGATAGTGACCTTAACTGTTTCGTCTTTTAATGCTAACTCTTCAGGTGATGGCAGAAAATCCGACACCACTTCCACTCCGCCCATTGGTTCGTCAGTGTAAGTTATTTTCTTTTTCATAGATTTTTTTCCCTTTCCGCCAGTATCCAGCGCCAAAAATTCTGATTTTCCTGGAACGATATGTAAATCTTACTGTAAGAATGCCATCAGAGACTTTTCCTAAATAATAGAACCTTTCTTCATCTGAGCTATGTTCCAAGTCTTTTAAAATAATACGTTGATGATCCAGAAAGGCTAACTGGGCAAATGCAAAAGATACACCATGTTTCTTTTGATTGCTCTTATCTTTGTTATCATCCCATTCAAAATCAGAATTATTAGTCATGATGAAACCATAAGCTTTTGGCTGCTATGTGTCAATATTTTTATATGGCTAATTATGCGGTGATAAGATATAGAACGACAAAGTTAACTGGTTGCAGGGGTGGGGGGCAGAGAGCTTGCTCGTAATATTAAAGGTTGTTTCTCCGAAACTTTTTAAAGCGGATGAGCC
>WGCX01000173.1 GCA_015493575.1 Desulfobacteraceae bacterium
GTAAAGAATTTGGTTTAACAGAAGATGAAATAATTGATTCAATGAAAACCGGAAAATTACAATACCGTCTAAACTATGCTCATGGTAACCCTTATTATAGAGTTCTTAGAAGCGAAATTGAAGCATTAGCCTTGGAGTTACACGGTAACAAAAGAATGGAAGATCAAGCTAACAATCACAAGTTGAAGAAAATTAATCGAGAAATAAATAGCCTCAAGAGAAAACTGTCATCATTAGAAAAGAAAAAAATTCAATTACTCGAATTGATGAAGAAAGCATAACGAATAAAGATAGATCAGTGTGAGGCACGAACCACGATCTTATCCGGTTGTTGAACAAGCCCGGGATATTTAAGAGAGTCTGATTATAAGAAAATATGTTTTTCTGAGTGGAGATTATGTACAAGGCGCATTAAAGGTTGCATACTCAACGTATTCGGCCTTTGATGCAACGAAGTAGATGGGCCGGAAGACAAGCAATTTCGTTCAACTTATAAAATTTTAGATCATAAGCCAAGCTGCATTAGCATCTGTTTTTAATATTAGTCCATCAACAGTGCAAAAATGGGAACAAGGACATAAAAAACCGACTGGAGCTTCACGTAAATTATTAGATATAGTCGAACGAAAAGGGCTTGATGTTTTAGTTTGAACAAAAACATAACCAAGCGCTCGTAGGGACAGCAAGGGTCTGGCGTTGTAGGTATCAAATAAAAATTCTAATAATTTGAGTTTTGTGGATTCTAAAAATGTTCGTTTCCCTTGTTGCCCCACAGTTCAATCGTTCGATCAGGAGAATAAACATGACAAATATTGATTGGATAGGATTTATCATTGCTTCGGTAGCTATCATTCTTGCTCCTGGTCCTGGTTCTATTTTCGTTGCGAGGACAGCCGGAGCTGCAGGTGCGAGATCAGGGCGTATGGCTATGTTCGGCATCATGATTGGTGATGCCTGTTTAATCACGCTCTCCCTACTTGGCGTTTCTGCTCTTTTCACGGCACACCCGTCGATCTTCCACTTTGTTCGCCTTGCCGGTGCGGGCTATCTAATATTTCTCGGGTTACAAGCTATAATTACCACACCAAAAGAGAGGTCAGTAGCCCCGAAGGATTCTATTCTGTCTTTACGGCGTGCTTTTATGATCACGCTTCTCAATCCCAAGGCCGTCTTTTTCTTTATGGCTTTTTTCCCGGTATTTATTCAATCTACTCAAGATGGACTTCTTTTGCCATATGTCAGCATGACTTCTGTCTTCATGGCGATCAGTTTCACATATCTTTGTATTCTTAGCCGGGTCTCATCCAGAGTTGGCTCGGCATTCCAAGAAAGTCGCACGATTCAGTCAATTGCACGGAAGGTCTGTGGAATCATTTTTATTGGTTTCGGAATAAAAGTTGCAGTATCATCAAGATGATCGAACGAATAAGGATAGAGCACCAGGAGAAAATCAAGGTTTTTTTGACCTTTTTTTAAGGCAATAATTCACCTGTCCGATTTTTATCGGTTTTTTAAAATTACATGTAACCGGTTTAATCTTTAAGGTTACTTTTAAGGAGCGTCTTATAAACAGCCATGAGGCCGATCTAATGGCTCTTAAAAGGAATCCGAATGTCATGTACTGTAAAAGCCAGTTCAATTCTCAAAGGCTATCTTTTTGTCTTTGGCGCCACTGCCATATGGTCAGGAAATTTCATCGTGGCAAGGGGACTCAGTGACAGTATTCCACCGGTCAGTCTTGCTTTTTACCGCTGGTCTGTGGCCGTTATTATTTTCACTCCCTTTGCCATGAAAAATCTATTACAGGAATGGCCTGTAATTAAAAAGCATCTCCTCTATTTATCCATTACATCATTTCTCGGGATTACGACCTTTAACACACTGATTTATTTTGCAGGCCATAAAACGACCGCCCTTAATCTTTCACTCATTGCCATTACATTTCCTATTTTTATCATCCTGTTCTCCAGGGTACTTTATAAAGAACTGCTAACCGTTAAAAAAGGATTTGGCATCGCGCTTGTGTTACTCGGTGTTCTGTTCCTGATAACAAAGGGCAGGCTCTCGCGTCTTTTAAGCATCTCCTTTAATATCGGAGATGTATGGATGTTAATGGCCTCCATTATATTTGCCGTTTACAGCCTTTTTTTAAAACACAAGCCGGATAATATGAGCATTAGCGCTTTACAGCTTTGCACCTTTATACTTGGGCTGTCTTTTTTATTTCCCTTTTTTTTATGGGAGCATACAAGGGTCCATGGTCTTTTTTTAAATGGTACAACTATTCCGGCAATTCTTTATATAGGAATTTTTGCTTCACTTGGAGCCTTTGTGCTTTGGAATAAATCCATTGTCATATTAGGGCCTTCCAAAGCAGGTATGGTTTATTATACCCTTCCTCTGTTCAGCGGTTTTGCCGGGTATCTTTTCCTTAATGAGAGCATAAGCATGGTTAATTTCTATAGCATGATACTTATTTTTACCGGTATCATTGCGGTCAATCATGAGTCAACAAGACGGTAGTTAAGGCCTGGAAGAAGGAAATGGGGACAGAAATGGGGACAGCTTTATTTTTCAATATATGTCATCATTTTGACTAACAATCAACGCAAAGAAACGGCATAAATTGCCGGAGTGCAGCCCAGAGCAGTGAATATCCATTTTGGATTGTGATGGGTTTTATAGTATTTGCGCAATGCCAACAGGGTTATTTCAGGCAAAGGCACCGTCCTGTCGAGAGCCCCCTTGCCAGCGTGAATATGCACAAGTTTCCTGTCAGAAAGGATATCTTTGACCTGCAGTGTCGTTGCTTCCATTGCGCAGTGTTGCAGCGCTCCAGCCGAATTCATTCTGACAGCAAAGCCAGTATTGACGAAGCTGTTCTTCCGTGATATCCTGCAGTGGTTTATTGTAAAACCGCTGCGGTCTTAAAACTGCACTGGTATAGGATTGAATACTTCGTTCAGCATAACCTGCTAATTGGAGATCTTCCTTAAAACGTTTGATTAGATTGCTCATGGTATCTTCCTTTCTTCTTTAACCTTGTCGGGTGAAGATACCGACCTGCAAGCCGGTAAGAAGATACCATGAACAATTGAATTAAACAATGATGATATGCTTAACCTTTAATGCGCCTTGTACACGGGGTAAGAATTCTGCGCTATTTCTGTTCAACTTATTTCATCTCCGATCCTTACTTGAACAAGTCAATTAACGCAGACCCGCAACTCGTTGGCGATTTTTCGTGCAGATTCAAGCCATTAGCCGTAAATAAAGGTAATCGATAGCTGGCTGGCGGGCACCTTATCTCAAACGTGCCCTATAAAAAACATCAAAGCTTGCAATATGTATAGCATGAATATATACTTGACATATGGATAGAATATACAAAGAAATATTAAATCAATGTGTAGGTGTAGGCTTTGATTGGGATGAAGGGAATATCAATAAAAACTGGCTGAAACATAAAGTAAGCCCTGCTGAGTGCGAGCAGATATTTTTTAACCGTCCTTTAGTAATTCAAGACGACATATTACATTCAAAAATTGAAAACAGGTTTTATGCCCTTGGGAGAACTAATTCAAAGAGACATTTATTCATTGCATTTACAGTCAGAGCTAAGCATATTCGTGTTATTTCTGCAAGAGACATGAGTCGAAAAGAAAAGGAGGTGTATAGCAATGAGTAAGCTAATACCAAAATTTAAGAACGAAGATGACGAAAGAGAGTTTTGGGCAGCTCATGACTCTACCGATTACATTAATTGGAGCAGGGCGGAAAGAATTACATTTTCTAACCTCAAGCCGTCAGTTAAAAAAATATCTCTACGCCTTCCAGAGTCCATGTTGGAAGAGCTTAAGCTTTTAGCAAACAAAAGAGATGTGCCTTATCAATCGCTGCTAAAGATATTTCTTGCCGAACGTATTGAAAAAGAACTTGGATTACATTGAATTAGTGAACCTGCATAAGAAAAATTTGGCACAACATTTCGTTTCACTGGATTGCAGGGGGCTCAGTTGCTTTGAATTGATAAATGCCCTGCCTTTTTTACTTTTTTTTACGTCCTTTTCCATGAATATGAAGTACTTTATTCTCATAATCGATATCTTCAATGCTTATATTCAAGGCTTCACTGATGCGAAGCCCCAGGCTGTACAATAATGTGTAGAGGACAAAATCCCTTAAATCAAGGACACTGTCTTTGTTGATTTAATAGATTTTAGCATTACAAATAAATTGTTTGAACCCCTGCAACCAGTGGACTTGGTCGTTCGCTGTAAATACTTACTTGACAAAACGTAACCCTCTACGTTACATTGTGATATATGATAAAATCATTCAAACATAAAGGCTTGGAAGATTTTTTTTATACAGGCAGCAAGAGAGGGATATTACCAAATCATGCAAATAGACTTGAAAGAATTTTGGATAGATTGAATGCAGCAACAGAAATAAAAGATATGAACTATCCAGGTTCCTTTCTCCATCAGTTGACTGGAGATAAGAAAGGACTCTATTCTGTTAAAGTTTCTGGTAATTGGCGTGTTTTCTTCAAGTTTGAAGATGGTGATGCCTATATTGTGAATTATGATGATTATCATTGAAAGGTGTAACTATGAGAAAGATGATTAGACAACCAACCCATCCAGGTAAAATTTTAAAGGAAGATTATTTAGTACCTCTTTCTATTACAATAAAGGATATGGCTGAAATTCTTGGTATTTCAAGAAAAACTCTTTCCAAGATTATTAATGAAAGAGGCTCTATTACGCCCGATATGGCTTTACGTTTATCTCGTGCTTTTGATACTTCTCCATCTTTTTGGCTAAATCTACAAAAAAATTTTCATTTGTGGATAGCAGAACAAACCTCAAATGAATGGCAGAAAGTAAAACCTATCCCAAAACATATTTTACATCCAAATTCGACTTTAATCAGCGAATAATGCGTTTAAAGCCTTTGCCAATTTCATCCCCTTAATTGTCACCTGGTATCTATTTTATCTTGGCAGTTTACGGATAATTCCATGAACTCTGAGTAATTTCAAATGACGACTGATTTTTGCTGATAATTGTTTCTCAGTACGTCCTGAACCAAATGTTGTATCTGCCAATCTTTTTCGAAGCATTTTGTTGGTGAATCCAGAAATCATAAATGCAGGATCAATGGATAAAATGAGATTGCGGTCTTTGCATACAGGATCAAGACCACGAAAAATTTGACCGTGTTTTTTGACGGGTTTCATCAGGGCATCCATGATATTACGGATAGTGCCTTACTCCTCAATTCCTGTCACAAAAAACAAGAAAATGGAGAGAGGCAATTGGTAGGTGGTGGATTTTATATGACATTAATTACAAAATTATTGCCATTTGCATTATGTACTGTAATCTGGTACATTCTGAAAAAAATGAGGTAAAGCGATGATACAGTTATCAGTAAATAAATTTAGGTCTAATTTAAAATCTTTTGTGGATCAGTCAATTAATGACCATATCCCCTCTACGAGTTCGTCGAAGAGCTGGAAGAGATTTTATAGTACTCAGTGCAGAGGATTGGGAAAGCCAGAGCCTTTGAAACATAATTTAAAAGGATTATGGTCAAGAAGAATATCGCAAAAAGAAAGATTGATTTATAGATTTGACCAAAAGTACATATACATATTTGCCATTGGCGTTCATTATGATGCTCATTAAATTAAATTGCGCTATTTGAAATATCATCGAATCAACTTAGTATTGTCTGGCATTTAACAATGTAATGCACCTGAAAAAAACGGGGCATTTGTTTACAAATACCAGGAAATGATTTGGCATCAACTATTTCTGAAGATCGTGAATCAGAATTATGAAGCTCATATGTGATTCTTCAGCATTTGCAAAAAGATATATATTGGAATATGGTTCAGAAGCATTAGATTCTCTTTTACAGCGAGCCTCACAATTGGCTTTATACACAATGGAATTAATTAAATGACAGATTCTCAGTGGACAAAAAAAGGTGGGACGTTAAGCCATAAAAATGCATGTAAAGAATTTGGTTTAACAGAAGATGAAATAATTGATTCAATGAAAACCGGAAAATTACAATACCGTCTAAACTATGCTCATGGTAA
>WGCX01000174.1 GCA_015493575.1 Desulfobacteraceae bacterium
GTTCCGGAAGATATTCAGATATGAAGGAATTAAATTTAGATCAAATTATCGAATCTGTGAGAGGCTACACAGGTCTTACACGCAAAAAACCCATTAAAAAAGTTGTGGAAAAATTAAGCCTCACATATCAGTACGGATCTGCCCTGCCAAATTTCGGTGATGATGCGGCCGTAATTCCGTTTCAAGATCAATACATACTTTTTGCAACGGACGGAATGATGACGGATCTTATCATCAACGAACCCTATGCTGCCGGCAAGGCTTCGGTTATGGTTACTGTAAATGATATCTATTCCATGGGGGGCAGGCCCATGGGTATGGTCAATGTTTTGGCAAGCGGTAATGACGAGCAGAGGGATCTTATTGTGGACGGGATTGCAAAGGGATGTAAAAAACTTAATGTTCCCATGCTGGGAGGTCACCTCCATCCCGATCCGGAGCTTAAAACTCCTTCGTTGAGTGTGGCGATCATTGGACTTGCGAAAAAAGTCCTTAGAAGTCATCTGGCAGAAAAAGGCGATGATCTGATCCTTGCCGTGGATCTTAAAGGAAGACGCGGATGCAGTTCCGTTGTCAGCTGGGATGCCAACTCCGGCAAATCCACGGAAGAACTGCTTTACAGACTTGAAGCTTTACCGCTGATTGCAGAAAAGGGATTGTCATGTGCTGCAAAGGATATCAGCAATGCAGGTATTCTTGGCACTGTTTCCATTTTCCTGGAAAATTCCGGGAAAGGTGGTTACATCAACATGGATGCCATTAAAAAATCCGATACCATTGAAATGACAGACTGGCTGCATTGTTTCCAGAGTTTTGGTTTTATACTTGCCGTAAATCCAAAAAATTCACAGGAAGTCAAAAAAATTTTTTCCCGCAGGAACATTGATGCCAGTGTTATAGGGAAAGTTACCAATTCTGACCAGGTAATTCTTCAACACAACAGAGCATCTGATGTCCTGTTCGATTTTCAAACAGATGAAATAACCGGTATCAGGTATAAGGGGTAATTTTTCGGTATATATTTTTTTATAAAACTTTTGCCAGGTATCATTAATTATAAGAGTTGGCTCCGCGCCTTCGGCCCTATATTTGTCAGAACCTTTGATTCTCTGAGGCATTGTAAAGCAGTGCACTGTGAAGCCAGTTCAGCTGGCCTCATGGCCGTTTTAGAGAATTGAAAACTTAAAAGGAATATTAATCATGGGAAAAAAAGCTGTATGGGTGATTTTCAGGCCCAAAGATCCGGTGAAACTTGACAAAATGCGACAATTATATCTCACGTCCTATCCGCATTTCAGGGAGATGTCCTCTCTGTATGCCAAAACCTGGTGGGTTAACGAGGAAAAAAATGAGTGGGGAGCCTTGTACATATTTAATTCTCAACAGGATGTTGATAATTATCTCTCATCCGACCGATGGAGAAATAAAGTGCCTGAAAAATATGGGTGCAAACCCGAAGTTACAGCCGTTCTCGATATAGGCGCCATTCTTTTTAAAGAAAAGGTAACCGAGGGAGAGGATTCATGGCTGACACCTGATTCCACATCTCTTTGAAATCATAAAATCTGCATTTATCTTTGAAATTTTGATTTTATTTGAGGGCTTTAGTAACCAACGGAGAATTTGATCATGTATATAAACGGGAAATGGGAAAAAGCTGAAAACAATGCTGAATTTGATGTGTTTAATCCTGCAACCGGTGACGTACTATCGCAGGTGGCAGACGGAAGTCCCGGTGATCTGGCTGCTGCCATTAATGCTGCTGACCGGGCATTTAATACCTGGTCTTCTTTAACCGCATATAACCGGTCTCAATATTTATATGCGGCCTGGAAAATCATGATGGAAAAAAAAGAGGATCTTGCCAGGATCATGACCATGGAACAGGGTAAACCTTTGACTGCCGCACGCAATGAAGTACAATACGGTGCAGATTTTTTACTGTGGTTTGCCGAAGAAGCTAAAAGAATTTACGGTGAGACCATTCCATCTGCAAGACCTGACCAGCGGTTTTTTGTCTTAAAGCAGCCCGTGGGTGTGGTAGGAGCCATAACTCCGTGGAATTATCCCGTTTCCATGATAACAAGAAAACTTGCACCTGCCCTTGCAGCAGGATGTACAATTGTGCTGAAACCAGCTGAAGCAACCCCTCTCTGCGCCATTGAGATGTTTAAAATTTTTGAAGAAGCAAAGATTCCTCCCGGAGTTGTCAATCTTGTTACAACCTTTGATCCAAAACCCGTGGGAAAAGAATTTATTTCCAATCCCATTGTTAAAAAACTGACTTTTACAGGTTCAACCGGCGTGGGCAAAATGCTGGCAAGCGGGGCAGCACTTCATATGAAGCGTATTTCACTTGAACTTGGAGGCCATGCTCCGTTTATTGTTTACGATGATGCCGATCCTGTCCATGCTGCCAAAGGAGCGGTTCTTGTTAAATTTTTAAATACAGGTCAGGCTTGTATCAGCCCAAACAGAATTTTTGTTCCCAGGCACATGGTTGATGCTTTTACAGAAGAATTCACTAACCGGGTTAATGCAATGAAAGCTGGCAATGGGATGGATAAAGGAGTAAAGATTGGTCCTCTTGTAGGGCCTGATGCCGTTTCAAAGGTTGAAAACCAGGTTGAAGATGCTCTCAGCAAAGGGGCAAAACTAGTTACAGGTGGGAGAAGACTTACTGACAACTTTCTTGCAAATGGCTATTTTTATGCTCCCACCGTGCTGACCAATGTAACTAAAGAAATGCTGATCTACCGGGAAGAGACTTTTGGGCCAGTTGCCCCCATCATTGCATATGATGGGGATGACGATGTCATAGAAATGGCAAACGATACGGTATACGGACTTGCAGCCTATGTTTATACAAAAAATATTTCACGGGCCATGACAGCATTTGAACGTCTTAAATTCGGAATAATAGGAATCAATGATATAAATCCCACCTCGGCTGCTGCACCTTTTGGAGGAATAAAAGAAAGTGGTATGGGCAGGGAAGGTGCAAGGGAAGGTATCAACGAATACCTTGAAACTAAATTGGGAGGATTTTCCATTTGACAACCCGGTTAATTCTTGTTTCCCATGCAGTAACCCAATGGAATATTGAAGGAAGAATCCAGGGACACACAGATGTGCCCTTGAACCGGCAGGGGAAAAAAATGGCTGCATTACTGGCAGAAAGGCTTTCAGGGGAAATAATCCATGCTATCTATACCAGTGATCTCAGGCGTGCAGTTCAAACGGCAGAGCCGGTATCAAAACAAAAATCCCTGAAAATGATTCAAGACGTCCGGTTGAGGGAGGGGCGCAGTATAAACCAGGAAAGATCAGATACCTATCCCACTCTGTCATTTCCCGTGGAAGTTGAAACAAAAGCAGATCTTTACTGCAGAGCGGCTGAAGCCCTTACCGAGATCGCCATGAACCATGAGAACCAGACGATATTAGTTGTTTCCCATGGAGGACTGCTTGATATTTTCATAACGGCTTTACTTGAAAGTTCAGCAAATAAGTTATTACAATATCAGGGAAAACGTATGGCCTTAAATCAAATAAAGTATGATTCGGGACATTGGTATTGTATAAAATTAAATGAAGATGCATTTTGAAAAAATATACTTTACATTGTGGAAGCTGATTTATCCTGTCCGGAAGCGTTGTGAAAACACGACATATGCGTTAACGCCTTAGTTTTCACGCCTTGCCGGACAGGCGGCTCAACTCCCGAAACTGGTAACTGATTTTTGAGTGGACCCTTGGTGTTATCATGGAAAAGGAAAAATATGAAAAAATTATTTCGCCGTGTATAGATGAGTGCGTAATAAATAAAGATGGCTATTGTACAGGTTGTTTTCGCAGCATAAAGGAGATAGCTGCATGGGCGGGAATGACGAACGAAGAAAGATTGAAAATTATGGCAGAACTTGCAAAAAGGAAAAAAATTGTTCTGGGCTCTTAGAGTAACCAGTAATCGGCGCATGGCTTTTTTAATTTAACAACATGTTTTCTGATATTGAAAACATTGCCTGGCGTTTTCTTATTTCCGCTTAAAAACGATAACTGCACGCTGGGGGTAAAAGCCAGGTTCAGGTGCAGCCTCTGAGCATCCTGATCAAACACACTACTGAATATTATTGGAAAGATTACTGATTCTGTTGTCTGAAAAGATAAAATTATAATACTACACAGCTCCTTTAAACGGGGATTTTAATCAAATCGTCTCTTTCTATCAAAAAATCATCCAACGGACGATTTACACGGTTCATATTTTATTGATACGGTCATTTTTATTAACGGATTTCATTAATTGAAGGGCGTTAACAAATCATATCTACCATTCAATGCAGGAGGGAAAATGTTTCAATTCCAAAAAGAACAAAAAGTATGCGAAGTAGGCGGGGTAAAATTTGGTGGGCAGCCAGGCGATTATCCTACTGTTGTCTGTAACTCAATATTTCAGAAAGGGGATCAGGTTTTCCCCGGGAAACGGAAAGACGGCTTTGATGAAAAAATGGCCGCCAATCTGTTAAAAACCCAGGACAAACTGACTGAAGAGACAGGTGTTCCAGGAATGGCGGATATCGTTGCCAATACAGGAGAGGAATTCAGGACATTCATCGACTTTGTTGTGGAAAACTCGGATATGCCCTTTTGCATTGACGCCTGGACATTACAACCAAAGCTGGATGCTGCGGCCTATTGTGCAGAAAAAGGGCTTCTTGACCGAATGTTTTATAATAGTATCACGGTATGGGAACAGGATCTTGATACGGAAATCAGCGAAATGGCCAGGATAGGCGTAAAAAATGTTCTTCTCGTTGCCTTTGACCAGGAAGATCAAATGCCTGCAGGCAGAATCAAGGGGACTCAGAAACTCCTGGATGCCATTGAAAAAAATAAAGCTCAGTTTGACAATATTTTTGTTGACACTTCGGTAATGAATGGTCCTGCCACAGCCCTTTGCGGTCTTGCAAACAAAATGATCAAAGAAAAATGGGGCTTCCCCGCATGTTCTGCACCTTCCAACGGATCTTACATGTGGAAGGAAGCCAGAATAAAATGGGGGTTTAAAGGCTGGTCAGCTGTGGATGCAGCCCTTGAGTCCCTTGCCGCTTTCATGGCCCATGATATGATTTTTTCAGGCCCCATGATTGGAGCATCGAGAATAATGCCGGCCATTGCAACATCCGATGCCTTTCTCGCAACTGCTGTTTACAGCGAAACAGGACGTTTACCCAAGGATGAAAATCATCCGCTTTTTAAATTGTTTCCTGATTTTGTAGAGAACCTTAAAAATAACTAACGATTTTGAATAAACGCCTTGAAGCCGATCTGGAGACTTCCAGACGGCCTCTCAACAAATATAGACACTCTTGTTTTAAAAGGTACTTTACAGGAGTTTCTTATAAAAATTAAAGATAAGTATAAAAAAATGTTAACAAAAAATAATTGAAAGGAAAAGTTATGTCAGAACTTACCGGAAAAGAAAGAGTTAAAAAGCTGTTCAAACGTGAACCTCTTGACGTGATGCCATGCTTCAGTGGTCAGGGGGCCGTTGTTGTACAGGCAATTGAAAAAATGGGAACCCAGTTTGCCAAAATCCATACTGATGCACGGCTGATGGCTGAATCTGCCATCACATCTGCGAGATTATTCAATATGGATGGTGTGGTTATTCCCTATGACATGGCAGTTGTGGCAGAAGCCATGGGCCGGGGTATTTCTCTCTACGAGGATACAGAGGGCATTATTTATCCCACAGTCCCCAACAAGTGGAAGACTCTGGATGAAATTGACATCCCAAAAGATTATATGACCAGGGGACGACTTCCCATGGTTGACGAGGCCTTTAAAATAATTAAAGAAGAAGCTCCTGATCTTGCTGTGGGTGCATGGGTTTTGGGACCGTTTACCCTTGCAGGGCAGATTATGGAGTTAGACATCCTGCTCAAAGGGCTTAAAAAACATAAAGAACAGATAGCAAATTTTCTTGATGAAGTAACAACTATAACAATTGATATGTGTAAACATTATGAGGATTTGGGGGTTGATTTCATTAATGTCAGGGAAATGGGTTCAGGAACGGACCTTTTATCCCCGCGCATGTGGAAGACGCTGATAGGCCCCAATCTGACAAAGGTGTTTGATTCCATCACTAAAGTTCCGTCTGTAAACCACATCTGCGGTTCAACTGACATGATCATAGAAATGATGCATGGATGCGGTGCAGACGCATTGTCTGTGGATCAGAAAAATAATATTGTGGAAACCCGTAAAAAGCTTGGCAATGATGTTCTTTTATTTGGCAATTTTGATCCTTACAACACCCTGACCCAGTTAGAAAATGTCAAGGACGTGGAAAATGTGATCAAAGAATGCATTGATAACGGTATTGACAGTGTCTGGCCGGGATGTGACATATGGCCTGATATCAAACAGGAAAACATGGAAGCCTATGTCAAAACAGTAAGGGAATACGGTAAAAAACCATCTCCTGCCGTGGGAAGGCTTTAAACAAACGATCTTAAAAACAGCTGTAAGGCCGATCTGGATTTGCCCGGATCCCCGTCTCAAATAAATTTGGAAATCGGCGTAATAATCTGCGAACTATTTCATAAAAGAAAGGAGAAAATAAAATGTCTAAGCAGGAAGAAATTTTAGCGAAATTAAAAGAAGCTGTGGTTGAATATGAAGAAGATGATTGCGCAGCAGCAGCCCAGGAAGCGCTTGATGAGGGCATAGATCCCATGGTTGCTGTAATGGAAGGACTTGCCGCCGGAATGGAAGAAGTCGGCGTGCTTTTTGATACCAACGAGTATTTTGTTCCGGAAGTATTGATGTGTGCGGATGCACTCTATAAGGGGCTTGATATCCTCCGCCCCCATATCAAACTCGATATAGACGCTCCAAAGGCATCTGTAGTTATAGGTTCCATCCAGGGTGATGTGCATGATATTGGGAAAAATCTTGTTAAAATGATGTTTGACGTGGCAGGCTGGGATGTTTACGATCTTGGCCGCGATGTACCCCTTGAAGAATTTGTTAAAAAACAATTGGATGTAAAATCGGATGTACTGGCCATGTCTGCCATGATGACAACGACCATGATGGGAATGAAAAAAGTGATCGCCATGGTCAAGGAAAAAAATCCGGACTGCCTGATTATGCTGGGAGGAGCGCCTGTAACCCGTGATGTTGCCAATCTTTTCGGTGCTGACGGATATGCTGAATCGGCCGGGAATGCAGTATCCGAAGGAATTAAAATGATTGGACGTCTCAGAGAATTCCAGAAAGGAGATATTAAATAATTCAAGGAGTTAGAATTAAATGACACAAGAATATGTAAATGTGATATTCCAGCCATCCGGCAGGCGCGGTAAAGTCCCTAAAGGATGCAATATAATTGAAGCATCAAGACTCATAGGCGTGGATATAGAATCCCTTTGCGGTGAAAAAAAAGTCTGCGGAAAATGTATTGTACGTATTGAAGAGGGAAATTTTGAAAAATTTAATATCCACTCTTCCATGGATCATGTCACCCCCTGGCAGGATGACCTTGAGGCAAAATTCATTAACCCGGAAAACCGGGAAAAGGGATTAAGATTAGGATGTGTTGCAGAAATAAATGATGATATCCTGGTGTTTGTGCCTGAAGAATCCCGTGCAGGCAAACAGGTGGTTTCCAAAGCTGCCCGTGATATAAAAATTGATTTCAATCCAGCCGTCAGATTATATACTATTGAACTTAAAAAACCGGATTTTGAGGATAAGACAGGGGACTGGGAACGTTTGTGCAACGGTCTTGCAAGGGAATACGGCTTAATTGATCTGACAATTGATATTGTCACTCTGCGGACCCTTCCCGGAGCTCTGCGGGCAGCAGACTGGACCGTGACTGTCAGTGTATGGAATGATAAGGAAATCATACGTATCAGGCCAGGCAGAATTGATCATGCCTATGGAATAGCCATTGACGTTGGAACCACGACCTGCGCAGCTTATCTCTGCGATCTTACCACAATGGAGGTCATCGGAACGTCTTCTCTTATGAATCCCCAGTGTAAATACGGTGAGGATGTCATGTCAAGGATCACCTTTCACATGACTACGCCCGACGGTCTTAAACGAATGAGTGATGATATAATTGAAGGAATCAATTCCCTGATTGACAAAGCCATTGCTTTAACTCATCCTGCAAAGAAAAAAATTAAGAAAAAGAAGGGTGAAGAAGGTCCCGATGAATACGTGGAGATCATTGAAGAGGGCGTTAAATATCTCAGGCTGAGCAAAAAGGATATTGAAGACGTTACCATGGGATTTAACACGGCCATGAATCATATTCTGCTGGGGCTTGATCCTGAACCCGTGGGACTTGCACCGTTTCCACCTGTAATTCACCACAGTCTCGATATCAAGGCGAGGGATCTTAAAATTGATATCAATCCTTCCTCCTATGTTTTTATCATGCCCAATGAAGCAGGTTTTGTTGGCGGAGATAATGTAGGCGTGCTTCTTGCCGAAGAGCCCTACAAAGGAGATGAAATTCAGCTGATTATCGATATAGGAACCAACGGGGAATTAATTCTCGGTAACAGGCACAAATTGTATTCATCTTCCTGCGCCACAGGTCCTGCCATGGAAGGAGCCCAGCTTGCATTTGGAATGCGTGCAGCTCCCGGGGCAATTGAAAGAATTGAAATTGACCCTGAAACCCAGGATGTGGATTACAGGGTAATAGGCCATGATAAATCACGTAAATTCTCAAAGCCCGAAGATATGAAGGTTAAGGGAATATGCGGTTCAGGTATCCTCGATGTTCTTGCTGAGCTTTACCGTTCAGGCGTTATCACCAAAACAGGTGTTTTTAATAAAAAAGGCCTGAAAAACAACCCGCGTTTCAGAAAAAATGCCGATACCAACCAGCCTGAATTTGTTCTGGCCTGGAAGGAAGATTCTTCAATTGGAAAGGATATAGTAATAACCCAGAAGGATGTCAGGCAGATTCAGCTTGCAAAGGGCGCATTATACGCAGGGTGCAAACTCATGATGAAACGCATGGGTATTGAAAAGGTTGACACGGTAAAAATTGCCGGTGCCTTCGGAACCCATGTTGACCGGGAAAAAGCCCTGGTAATGGGCCTTTTCCCTGACTGTGAGATAGAACGTATCCATGGAGTGGGCAATGCAGCAGGTGACGGTTGCAGGGCAGCCCTGTTAAACATAAAAAAACGCGACGAAGCAAACTGGTGCGCCCGGAATGTTCAATACCTTGAACTTACCGTGGAACCGACGTTTCAGAAAGATTTTATGGAAGCCATGCAGATACCGCACATGACAGATGAATTTCCCCACCTTGAAGGTGTTGTACCTGATTATGTTTTGCACCAGGGTCCCAAAGGTCCTGTAAAGCCAAAGGCTGAGAATTAACGGTTTACCGTATTCAAAGCTTTTGCCAGTTGCATCTTTTTCATACCAGGTAAGGCCGGAGCAGGAAACCCCGCTCCGGCCGCAACAAATAATGGAGGTATTATGGAGGGTGTTGTTGCCAATGTCAATCCGGGAGTTTGCGGGTTTAACTGCAGAATTGAAGCGGAACCTGCCGGCAGGAGAAGTGTCCGAATCATGATCAGAGAATCTGAGTGTACCATGGTGCAGAAATTTTCAGGACTTATAGAGGATATCTCCCTTAAAGATCTTTTTATTCCTTTAACGAAGAATCCTATTTTTAGTGCTGCAGAACAGGCTGGCTGTCACCTGGCCTGTCCTGTTCCCGTGTCAGTTGTAAAGGCCTGTGAAGTTGCACTCGGACTTGCCGTGCCAAAAGATGCCGCTATCTGTTTTATAAATAACCGGGAAACACCTTAAACTTAAACTGCAAAGGATTCACTGGAGCTGCTGCGACGGATTGTAGAAACATTTTTTTACCGGAAACGTTACCATAGTTTGGACTTTTCGAACTCATGGCTCTACCTACATCAGGCAATATGGTTTCAATGCGGCCCCATGGCCGTTGTACGAAAGTTACACAATAAAAAAGAGTGGAAACAATGAAAAATAAAATTGTCTATTTGTCGAAGGCAAGGTTAAAGCAGCCTGTCACCTTCAGATCCAATATAGGAATATCTGAAGAAACTCTTGATATGTTAAATGAAAAGGGTAAACAATACGGACTTGAGATTTTATCAGAGAAATAGCCGCAACTGACCATATTTTTAAAAGTAATTAAATAATGTTAAATAAAATGAATTAGTTATAATGTAACAGACAGGCGAGTGAACACAACGTGATTTTGTTTCATGTTTATCTGTAATCAGCACAACTTGAAACCTGTAAATCATTTCGTTTCAACTGGAGTAATAACACCATGACAACGGCATGCAGTGCATAAAAGCATTGGATTTTTCTGATGCTCAGTCTGTTTTAAAAAAGAAAAAAGCTGCTTTGGGCTGTAGCCTCCTATGCCCGGCCCGAGCTGTCTGCTTCGCAGTACGATGGGAATAAATTCTTTATAGCTCAATGATTCAAGTCTGCTGAACATATCCTGTTTTCTTGGAAGTTTGGTAACCGTGCACATATTCTCCGGTTCACTGCAATTATCCGGACAGAGGAAATCAGCATTGCTGACATAAATATTTCCATCTTTACCATGTATGGGATTAGGCAGAAACGAATCAATATCTAAAGGTAATTGGATCTTAGTCAGATTTTTATGATATGTTTGTGCCAGACACCATTCACCTGCGAGATGAACGGGCAATGACGGAATGATCCAGGAAACATCAGCATCTGATTTAAGATTTTCTTTTAAAAATCTGATACCGTCTGAATTTACCATAGTTATATTCGGGCCTTTTGCTTTAGCCAGCTTTTCCATGGTTTTGTCAACCAGTACAAATTTCCAGTCCTTGTGTTGTTTTGACAACCTTTTTAAAGCAAGCGATCCGAACCTGCCGGCACCGATAATCCATATAATTTTCATAATGACATATACTACTATCTCAATATACATATTGTCAAGATCAATGCAGTCCTGAAGCGAGCGATGCCCGCAACCCATGTGTCTGTCTCAATTTATTGGTTTTTATTACAGAAATTGGCATCCTTCATAATGCTTCAAAAGTAGTTTACACTTTTTATCCTTTATTTTTATACTTCCCGTGCCTTTCATGGTTCAAAAATATAAAAATTGTAAAATGGTAAATGAAGAATGCCCAGAAATTCAGAGGCAGGGCACTAACTTTGTGCTGACAGGAGATAACGATTGACGGGGTTTTTATTTTTTAATTTTCCGGCATGACAGCTGTGGGCACAGCGTAAATATTTCATATTTCATATCTGACAAATTCTTGACAATATTGAACCAACAATGTATCAGAGTACATGATCGAGCGCTCAATCATTTTGAGATGCAAAATTATTTTGTAACCGTTCAAAAACGATCAAAACACAGGGCAATAAAATTGATTAGTGAAAAAACAAAAAAAAGCAACACGGAAAAAACAAAATCAGCTGAGATTCATTCAGTCCCGACTCAGATTAAAAATCTCGATCTTGTGTTGGAAAGGAGAAGGCAGATTGTTGACTCAACTGTACATCTTTTCATAAAACACGGGTATCATAAGACAACTACCAGAATGATCGCAAAGGCTGCAGGATTTTCCATCGGGTCGTTGTATGAATATGTGGGCTCAAAAGAGGATGTGCTTTATCTTGTTTGTGAAGCAATTCACGTTGAAGTTGAAAGGGCAGTTGAAGAAGCTTTGTCCGGAACAGGAAAGGGAAAGGCGGCCCTTGCCCAGGTGATCCGGGAGTATTTTATGGTATGCAACAATATGAATGACCATATTGTTCTCATGTATCAGGTCACCCAGTTTCTTCCCGAAAAATGGCAGAAGAAAGTTCTGGAAAATGAACTGAGAATTACCGATATTTTTATCCAGGCTCTGCAGCGACTTTCAGACAGGGGAGATTTTTCAACACCACTTGACAAAAAAATCATAGATCTTGTGGGACACAACATATCTGTTCTAGGCCATATGTGGACATTTCGAAGATGGTATTTTGCAAAGCAATTTACCCTTGAAGACTATATTCAATACCAGACAGATTTTATTCTGGGACAGGCGTTAAAAGACAGTAAACAATAAGGAGAAATTATGGGCATGTCAGAAGAAATTTACAAACCTGAAAATGCAGTAAGGGTTGTCACTGCCACGGCTCTTTTTGATGGGCATGATGCATCCATCAATATCATGAGAAGGCTTCTTCAGGATTCAGGGGCAGAGGTGATCCATATCGGCCACAACAGATCTGCAAGGGAAGTTGTTGATGCGGCCATTGAAGAAGACGCCCAGGGCCTTGCAGTCTCAAGTTATCAGGGTGGACACCTTGAGTATTTTAAATACATGGTTGATCTGCTGAAAGAAAAAAATGCACCGCATATCAAAGTTTTTGGAGGCGGTGGTGGCGTGATCATTCCGTCTGAGATAAAAGAGCTTCAGGAGTATGGGGTCACGAGAATCTATTCACCTGAAGACGGAGCACAGATGGGACTCCAGGGAATCATCAATGACCAGATTAAAAAGATGGATTTTTCCACAGTTGATTTTGATAAACTGGATTATTCAAAATTAAGTATTGATAATAAATACATTACAGCCCATTTCATCACTGCGGTGCAGGAGGCAAAGGCCGGAAATAACGGAAGTCTTGAACCGATTCTTGAAAAACTGAAAGGGCTTGGAAAAGGCAAAAATCCACCTGTCATAGGGCTTACAGGAACTGGTGGAGCCGGAAAATCTTCCCTTACAGATGAGTTCATTTTAAGAATGTTAATGGATCTTAAAGATATCAATATTGCCGTTTTAAGCTGTGACCCTTCAAGAAGAAAAACTGGTGGTGCCCTTCTTGGCGACAGGATAAGAATGAACTCCATTGATACGGGCCGTGTTTACATGCGTTCCCTTGCAACACGGGAAGCCCATTCCGAACTTCCCGCATCTCTTCCGGAAGCAATAGAAGTGGTTAAGGCCGCTGGATATGATATCGTCATCGTGGAAACCGCAGGTATCGGCCAGGGAGATTCAAGGATCATCGATCTTGTTGATATTGCCATTTACGTCATGACCGCTGAATTCGGTGCTCCGTCCCAGCTTGAAAAAATAGATATGCTGGACTATGCCGATATTGTTGTCATTAATAAATTTGAAAAAAGGGGCAGTGAAGATGCATTAAGGGATGTGAGAAAACAGGTACAGAGAAACCGCAAGGCATTTGAAACACCCACTGAAGAAATGCCTGTATTCGGAACCATTGCTTCCAAGTTCAATGATGATGGTGTCACGGCATTTTATCATACAGTTCTTGATCTCCTGGAAAAACGGGATGGAAAAAAATTTGAGTCCCATTTTCCAAGAACCGATACAAAATTTTCCACATCAAAGACCATAATCATCCCTTCTGACAGGATAAGATATCTTGCTGAAATTTCTGACACCGTAAGAAAATATCATAAAACAACCGAAGAGCAGGCAGAAGCTGTAAGGGAACGCTGGCATTTTCAGCAGATTGAAAAGATGCTTGAATCAGCAATGTCAGATGATGTTTCATCAATTATTGAAAAACTCAAAGAGAGTGTGAAAATACCAAATACAAAAATAAGCGATGAAACGGAAAAACTTCTTGCACAGTGGGATGATATAAATGCAACCTATTCAAAAGATGAACTTTCCTATAAGGTAAGGGGAAAAGAGTTCAGGCTCCCACTTTATTCGGAATCCCTTTCACATTCAAAAATACCAAAGGTGTGTATTCCAAAATACAAGGATCCCGGAGAAGTCATCAAGTGGATGCGAAATGAGAATGTGGCCGGCAATTTTCCCTTTACTGCAGGGGATTTCCCCTTAAAAAGAGTGGATGAAGACCCCACGAGAATGTTTGCCGGCGAAGGAGGCCCTTTTGACACCAACAAGAGATTCAGACTTCTTTCAAGTAATTACCCAGCAAAACGCCTTTCAACTGCATTTGATTCTGTAACCCTCTATGGCAATGATCCGGATACAAGACCGGATATTTACGGTAAAATAGGAAATTCAGGTGTGAGTATCTGTACGGTTGAGGATGCTAAAGTTCTGTACAGCGGGTTTGACCTCTGCGCTTCAAACACTTCCGTTTCCATGACAATCAACGGACCTGCACCCATCATGCTTGCCATGTTCATGAATACGGCCATAGATCAGCAGATGACAAAATTCAAAGAAGAAAATAAAAGAGAACCCGATGAAGAAGAAGCTGCTGAAATAAAAAAGAAAACCATGTCCGTTGTCAGGGGAACAATCCAGGCGGATATTTTAAAGGAAGACCAGGGGCAGAACACCTGCATTTTTTCCATAGAGTTTGCCCTGAAAATGATGGGTGATATACAGCAGTATTTTATTGACCATGCTGTGAAAAATTTTTATTCTGTTTCCATTTCAGGCTATCACATTGCAGAAGCAGGTGCCAACCCCATAACCCAGCTCGCACTGACCATGTCCAACGGGTTTACCTATGTTGAGTATTACCTTGCAAGGGGGATGGATATCAATGCATTTGCCCATTCTTTATCTTTTTTCTTTTCCAATGGAATGGATCCTGAATACACGGTAATAGGAAGGGTGGCAAGGAGGATATGGGCCATTGCCATGAGGGATCTGTACGGCGCAGAAGAAAAATGCCAGAAACTCAAATATCATATCCAGACTTCAGGAAGATCCCTGCACAGCCAGGATATTCAATTCAATGATATCAGAACCACACTTCAGGCTTTGTGCGCCGTTTATGACAATTGCAACAGCCTGCACACCAATGCTTTTGACGAGGCCATTACAACACCGTCCAGCGAATCTGTCAGGCGTGCCCTTGCAATTCAGCTGATCATAAACAGGGAGTGGGGCCTTGCCAAAAATGAGAACCCGCTCCAGGGAAGTTTCATTGTTGACGAGCTTACCGATCTTGTTGAAGAAGCAGTCCTTTCAGAGTTTGAAAGAATTACGGAAAGGGGCGGGGTCCTGGGTGCCATGGAATCCGGTTACCAGAGGGGTAAAATCCAGGAAGAGTCCCTTTACTATGAGTATCTCAAACATTCAGGCAAATACCCGATTGTGGGGGTTAACACTTTTCAGGATCCCGATGCCAACTATGAAGAGATGATGTCATGCCTTGAACTTGCAAGGTCAACGGATGAACAGAAAGATGATCAGCTTAAAAGGCTTGCTCAGTTCAAAAAAGAGCATGAAAATGAATCTGAAAAAGCGCTTGCAAAATTGCAGCAGACAGCCCTTTCAGGTGGAAACATGTTTGCAGAACTCATGGAAACTGTCAAACACTGCTCACTTGGAACCATTACCCAGTCTCTGTATGACGTTGGCGGAAGATACAGAAGAAATATGTAAAAATATAATAAGGAGAAATCAAAATGAAAAAAGCTGTTATAGTAAGTGCTGCAAGGACACCTCTTGGAAGTTTCAACGGAAGTTTAAGCACCACAGGGGCCACTGACCTTGGTGCCCATGCCATAAAAGAGGCGATTAAAAGGGCGGACATTGATAAAAAAGAGATCAATGAATGCATAATGGGAATGGTCCTTCCCTGCGGATATGGCCAGAACCCCGGAAAACAGGCCGCTGTCAAGGCTGATCTTCCATGGGAAGTTGAATCCATCACGGTAAACAAGGTATGCGGTTCTTCCCTGAAGGCTGTTATGCTTGCAGCCCAGGCCGTGCAGTGCGGTGATGCCGATGTTGTTGTGGCAGGGGGCATGGAAAATATGAGCATGGCACCCTATTATCTTGAGAAGGCACGCTTTGGATTCCGCATGGGGCCCGGCAAAATAGAAGATCACATGGTGCATGACGGGCTATGGGATATTGTCAATGATTTCCACATGGGTATGTCAAATGAGTTGTGCTCTGAAAAATGGAACGTTACAAGGGAAGACCAGGACAGGTTTGCTGCCGATTCTTACAGAAAAGCCATGGCAGCCGTTAAATCGGGAAGATTTAAGGATGAAATTGCCCCCATTGAAATTCCACAGCGCAAAGGCGATCCCAAACTTTTTGATACGGATGAATGCCCCATGGAAACCAGTTTTGAAATTCTTTCTAAAATGAAAGGGGCATTTAAAAAAGGCGGTCTTGGAACTGCCGGTAACGCATCCATCATAAGTGACGGAGCTGCTGCCGTAATCGTGATGAGTGAAGAAAAGGCAAAAGAGCTGGGTTGTACCGTAATGGCGGAAATAGGAGCCCAGGCATCCTATGGAATTGACATGAAATACGTACTCATGGCTCCAATCTATGCGATTCCTAAAGTTGTAAAAAAACAGGGAATCAGCCTTTCCGACATAGATCTTTTTGAAATAAATGAGGCTTTCAGCGGGTCTTCCTTTGCCATCAACAGAGTGCTTGAACTTGATACTGACAAGGTCAATGTAAACGGCGGCAGCGTTGCCTTAGGCCATCCAATAGGGGCAAGCGGTGCAAGACTGCTTACAACCCTTCTATATGAAATGGAAAAACAGGATGCAAAAACAGGGCTTGTCTCTCTTTGCCTTGGCGGCGGAGAAGCTGTTGCCCTTGTGGTTAATAGATAAATTGCCTTACAAAACAGGAGAATAAAATGGAAATTAAAAAATTCGGGGTCATAGGCTCAGGACAGATGGGAAACGGCATAGCCCAGGTTGCCGCTGCAAGCGGACTTGAAGTTTTAATGAGTGATATCAAGGACGAGTTTACAGCAAGGGGAATTGCAACAATTACAAAAAACCTTGACAGGAGCGTTTCAAAGGGAAAACTTGCAGAGGATGAAAAAAAAGCAATACTTGGAAGAATAAAAACAACTACTGATCTTAAGGATATGGAATCGGTTGATTTTATTGTTGAAGCTGCCGTTGAAAATGAAACATTGAAATTCAAAATATTTGAAGATCTTGATTCAATATGCCCGCCGGAGGTGATTCTTTCTTCAAACACATCCTCCATTCCCATTGGAAGAATCGCAGGAAGGACAAAAAGACCTGACAAAATAATCGGCATGCATTTCATGAATCCCGTGCCTGTTATGAAGCTTGTGGAAGTCATTAAAGGACTGCCCACATCCGAGGAAACCTTTAACACAACCTGGGCTTTATGTGAAAAATTCGGTAAGGTTCCTGCGGAAGCCAACGATTTTCCGGGGTTTATTGCAAACAGGGTTCTCATGCCCATGATAAACGAAGCCATTTTCTGCATGTACCAGAGTGTAGGCAAACCCGAAGATATCGATACAGTGATGAAGCTTGGCATGAACCACCCCATGGGACCCCTTGCACTTGCAGATCTCATCGGCCTTGACACCTGCCTTGCCATTATGGAAACACTTTACGACGGGTTCAAGGATTCCAAATACAGACCCTGTCCTCTTTTAAAAAAATATGTTGAAGCAGGCTGGCTTGGAAGGAAAACCGGAAAAGGATTTTACGATTATAAATAATGGTATTGTGTATATTTTAAGTATTATTTTTAATAGAAATATGCTTTTTCCCATTTAACTCGAATTCCGGTGCAGATAATTCTGCACCGGAATTTTTTATATTGGACTTGCGCAAAAATATCTTAACAAAGACAGTGAACTGCAGGTTCAAATTTTTTATTTTAAAGGAAGATTACTGATCATTTTAAAAATAGATGCACGGACAGGTAGAAAATTTAAGCTGAAAGGAGAAAACAGATGTATTTTTACAAAAAAGGAGTTCCTGAAGAAGAGCTTAACATAAGAATTAGAAAACTTCAGTCAGCTCTTGCTGCAAAAAACATAAACAGCGCATTAATTATTCAGAAAACCGACCTTTTTTATTTTTCAGGAACCATACAGCAGGGGTGGCTGTACGTTCCGGATCACGGAGAGCCCCTTTTAATGGTTTTTAAGGATTTTAAAAGGGCAGAAGCAGAATCTGCCCTAAATTCCGTTATTTCCCTTGTAAGCCCAAAAAAGATTCCCCATATCCTCAATGAAAAAGGATATCCTGCACCGGAAAGCATCGGTATGGAACTTGATGTTCTTCCTGCGAATATGTATTTTCAGTTCAAAAAAATATTTTCTGATGCATCCATTACGGATATTTCCATTGATATCCGTCTGATACGGGCTGTAAAATCCGATTATGAAATAGAAATCATGAAAAAAGCTGCAGAAATGTCGGACAGACTCGCTGCAAAAATGCCGGAACTTCTCGAAGATGGTAAAACTGAAATTCAAGTGGCAGGAGAACTTGAGGCCTATGCAAGAACCCTTGGACATCAGGGGTTTGTCAGGATGAGGCTGTGGGGAAGCGAATTGTTCTACGGTCATATCATGTCAGGCGCTTCTGCTGCCGTTCCAAGTTATCTTTCATCTCCAACCGGGGGAAGCGGGACAAGTCCTGCCACAGCCCAGGGGCCTGGGTTTAATAAAATTAAAAAAAATGAAACGATTCTTGTTGATTATACTTTTGGCCTTGACGGTTACCTTTCAGACCACACAAGAATTTTTTCCATTGGCCAACCTCCTGATAAATTATTAGAAGCCCACGAGGCAATGCTTGAAATCCAGAATACTGCAAGGCAGAAAGCACTCCCCGGCATGGTGTCAGGTAATTTATACGAATTAATGATGAAAATGGCAGATGAAAAGGGGTATAGCAAATATTTCATGGGAGCAGGAGAAAGAAAAATAAGGTTCACCGGCCACGGATTAGGGCTTGAACTTGATGAATTTCCCTTTATCGCAAAGGGACAGACCCTTGCCCTTGAAAAAGGAATGACAATCGCATTGGAACCTAAAATTGTCATGCCGGGAATCGGAGTTGCAGGTATTGAAAACACCCACGTTGTTACGGATAACGGCCTTGAATCCCTGACAAAATTCCAGGACGACATTGTAATTATCTAAAGCTGCAAAGCCGCAGTTGTCAATCGATATGCTTTTACTGACAACTGATAACGACCTTTTTGTTTTTTTATTACAAAAATTCAGGAACAAGGCACTGAGAAAAATAAATACCATCTAAGTCTTGACAATGTCCTGATAAAGTTTATAGTTTATAACTAACATGTTAGTTATAAATAGAAAAAGATTAAAAAAAGAAAAAACCAGGCTTGCTGCAGACACAGTTTTGAACATATGACAAAGGACAAAAAGCGCTCGCCGTTACGTCTTATTTTTTTCAGTATGCTGGAAAAACCTGATTTGTATGAAAGTCATTATCAAAAAAGGCAGATGAAGGCATCTGTGATTTTGGAAAATTACATTACAATGAGAATCAGTGAAGGGGGGTTTAAAAAAGTAAATCCTCATCATGTGGCTGTTGGATTTTTTGCAATGCTGACTCAGTTACTGATCCAGGAGCTGACCATTCCTCAGTTTTATAATGAAAAAATGTTCATGGCCAATGCAGATACAATGATTCATCTTATTGTAGATGGACTTAAAAATTAATAATAAAGTATATCAACAGTATTTTCCAGGGAGACACTATTATGAAAACATTAATTTTATATAAATCTTTTACAAAAAATACAGAAAAGGTCACTCAACACATTGCAAAAATATTAAAAATGGAAGGCTTTACACCCGAAATTTTAAAAATAGAAAAAGGAACCAGTGTTGAATTATACAATTATGAGCTTGTGTTTCTCGGCAGTCCTGTTCATGCATTTCTTCCTGCTGAACCTGTCATGAAATTTATACATTCTCAACTTGATATACACCGTAAACAGGGAGATATAATTCCGTGCTCTCCTGTAATACCAAACAAATATGCTGTCTGTTATTGTACATATTCAGGACCTCATACGGGAATACGAGAGGCTGTTCCGGCGATTAAATATATGGAACAGTTTTTTGAGCATTTAAGGTTTTCCGTATTGGATGAATGGTATATACCGGGTGAATTCAGGAACAAAGATATTCTTTCTACAAAAGGAGTTTTGGGAGATATACGAAACCGCCCCGATAAAAATGACTTTTTAAATATAGAAAGAAGATTAAAAAAACTGTTAGAAAAAATAAAAATAAAGAGTAGCACAGATTCAGATTCAGGCCAAAACCTCCAGGGGGAATTTATACCCAATGCAATGAAATTTATGGCGGAAAATGTTGATTTTTTTAATAATTTTAAAAAACTTAATGAGTCCCAAAAAACCACAAGTTCTCTAAATATAAGTACTCAGACACTTATTAAAATTGCACTTGCAGCAAGCTATAAGTGCGATGATTGTTTGCAGTTTCATATTATTGAAGCCCTGCAGAACGGAATAACTGATATTGAAATAAAAGATGCTTTGTTTTGTGGAGCAATTATGGGAGGGCCTCCCTTTTTATCATTTTCTTTTGAAAAATTAAAAAAACTTGGTCTTACATGATCCAGGTATGTAATCAAACAATTATTGTTGAAAAAAGAGCGGAAAAGTACCTTGATATGGAATGTCTCGCTATAATCGGGTGGTCCCTTTGTGACCTTTAAATTGAGATTACTGAAAATTTAAAAGGGACCCTTTTATAAAAAATGAAACGTAACACATTACTTTTATTGGCTTCGCGTCTTCGACCCATTTTCCGTTGTGAGACAAATCTGGGCCAAACCAGATCCGCCTCATGGCGGTTATAAAAGAGTTCTAAATTGAGCTTGATCTTCAATTGTAATCAGGGTAAATTAACAGGCTCATGGGAAAAAAAGGCAAATTAGATAAAGATACGACGGGAGTTATATTAGACAGTATTTCCGACGGTGTTTTTACCATCGATAATAACTGGAAAATAACTTCATTTAACCGTGCTGCGGAGAAAATCACGGGAATTTCAAGAAAAGAAGCCATTGGCAGTCATTGCTGGGAGGTTTTCCGTTCAAACATGTGCGAAGGTGACTGCGCCCTGAAAAAAACCATGAATCAGGGCAGGTCTTTTGTAAGTTCATCCGCCTATATAATCAACAGCGATCAGAAGCGTGTCCCCATAACAGTTTCCACATCTCTTTTAATAGATAAAAGCGACAAAGTCCTTGGAGGAGTTGAAACCTTCAGGGATCACAGCCTTGAAGAGGAGCTCAGAAAAGAGCTTGCCACCCGGTTTCAGATGGAGGATATGCTGAGCAGAAGTCCTTTAATGAAAAGAATTTTCCATATTCTGCCACAGATATCGGAAAGTACTTCAACTATCCTGATTCAGGGAGAAACAGGCACAGGCAAGGAACTTATGGCAAAGGCCGTTCATAACTTAAGCCTGCGCAGGGATAAGCCTTTTGTTGCAATTAACTGCGGAGCCCTTCCCGACACCCTGCTTGAATCCGAGCTTTTCGGGCATAAAACAGGAGCCTTCACAGGAGCTGCAAAGGACAAACCCGGACGTTTTGCCCTTGCAAAGGGAGGCAGTATTTTCCTTGATGAGATCGGGGAAACAAGTTCTGCATTCCAGGTGAAACTTTTAAGGGTTCTCCAGGAACACGAATTTATCCCCCTTGGCGGATTAAAACCCGTTAAGACCGATGTCAGAATCATTGCCGCAACAAATAAAAATCTTGCCAACATGGTTACAGAAAAAAAATTCCGTCAGGATCTTTTCTACCGCATCAATGTTATTGAGATCGAGCTTCCACCCTTGAGGGAACGTATGGAAGATATACCTCTTCTTGTTGACCGTTTTATTACGAAATTAAATGGCATTCATGGAAAGTCTATTCAGGGCATTGATAAAAAAGTTCTGCAGGTTTTGATGAACCATGATTTTCCAGGCAATATCAGGGAACTTGAAAATATCATCGAGCATGCCTTTGTTCTCTGTTCACGGGGCAATATCCTGCTTGAGCATCTGCCGGCAG
>WGCX01000175.1 GCA_015493575.1 Desulfobacteraceae bacterium
ATCTCTTCGAGCCTCGCAAATCATCCATGATTTGCTCCGAGGGAAATGGCAGTTCCTGTCACGTCCTGTGACCCACTGCCATTTAATCCGTTCAGGGTAATACCTGTTCCCGGCGGCCTTCAGTGTGGAGTTTCATGCTTTGTCAAAATCTCTGATTTTGTGTCCGAAGGACATGGCGGTTATAAGAAACCCTTTAAATGACCTTTATTTGTCAGAGTTTCATTTTTTGTTGTGAGGCCGTTTAATAATCGCCATATCGGCCTCATGGCTGTTATAGGTAACCATACAAAAGTGTAATTGGTGAACAAACAGATATCATGAACATGGAAAAACTACGGGTATATATGGATTTACATGCGCCGGTCGTGAAGCATATGATAATTGCATTGGTATTATTTATTGTTTCCATTTTGATCTGCATGCTTATTATCAGGTTTAAGGGGATATTGGATAGCCCCAACAGCAGATCTTCACATACAAAACCAACTCCTACGGCAGGAGGCCTTGCCATTGTTGTCACTTTTTTTATTGGAATGGGTATTCTTCATGCCGGTGCTGATATTCCAATTATCACCAAAAAAGTTTTTTACGGATTTACCATATCAGGTTTTATAATTGCAGCGATGTCATTTTATGATGATTTACAAAACACAACATTTGCTGTAAGGCTTGCCATTGAAATAATGGCTGTTATTATTGCCATAGGTTCCGGTATTATCATAACAGGAACAGGCTCAGTCATTAAGGGTCATGGGATAAATCTATCTGTGGCAGGCGGGATAATAAGTTTTTTCTGGATACTCGGACTTACAAATGCGTATAATTTTATGGACGGATTAAACGGGATGGCAGCAGGAAATGCTCTCATTGCATTATTTTTTTTTGGTTGGATATCATTTATTAAAGGGAATAATTTTACATATACGGCAACATATATATTAATTGCCGGAACGCTTGGATTTTTTGTCTTTAATTTTCCCAAAGGACGTCTTTTTATGGGTGATGTTGGCAGCACTTTCTTAGGATTCACATTTGCTTGTTTTGCCATTATTTCCTCTCAATATGGTAATTCTCATATTCCCCTGCTTGTAATCCCCTTATTATTATTTCATTTTATATATGACACTTTTTTTACATTCTGCCGTCGTTTTGTATCAGGGCAAAACGTATTTAAGGCACACAAAACTCATCTGTATCAATTATTCAATCAACTCGGGTTTTCCCATGCATGGGTCTCGTGCTTTTATTTTGTACTTGCCATTATTCAGGGATACGGTGCTCTTTTCATGGTGGAAAAACCTGGTATTAGCGGATTTTTAATTTTTATACCATATTTAATATCTCAGGCTATCTATTCCATAATTATTATCTATTTTGCAAAAAAGAAAAACCTGATATAAGATGTCAGTTTTATTTTTTACGATTGCATACAGTTAAAGACCATCATGTAATTAAATTAAAGTTAAAAATTTTAACTAAGGCATAAAGTTAAATTATGAGAAAGCGTTTTCCAATTTATTTTAATCTGGTAGCTATAGTCTGTATCGATATAATTCTTACCGGAATTGCATGGTATAGCGCATTTCTTCTCAGATTTAATTTTAATATCCCCGCTTTCTATTTGAACATGGCCCTAAAAGTAATGCCAACTGTTATCCTGGCAAAAATTGTTATTTTTTATTTTTTCAATTTATACAGGGGCATGTGGCGCTTTACCAGTATTATTGATCTGTTTAATATTATAAAAGCTTCGGTTTCAAGTACTTTTATCATATTCTTTTTTATCATATTTTTTAATGATTTAAGGGGATTTTCACGTTCTGTTTTTATAATTGATAACGTTTTGACTATTTTATTGGTTTCAGTGTCCAGAATTTGCGTAAGACTGTATTTTGAAATGAAATCTGAGGGTGGAATTAATGGAGGCCTGGCTTACAGGTTGTGGGGAGTCAAGAAAAACAGGAAAGACGGGGTTAATCTGCTGATTATAGGGGCAGGAAATACCGGTGAAAAAATATTCAGGGAGATCCTCGATAATGGTAATTTAAAGTATAATGTCGTGGGCTTTCTCGATGACAACCAGGCTAAACAGAGAAAAAGAATTCACGGTGTGCCTGTTATGGGTACTATAGCGGAATTGAGTTCGGTTGCAGAAAGATTCGATGCCCATGAGATCCTTATTGCCGTTCCTTCTGCAACATCTGATCAGATGCGCACAATAGTGAAACATTGCAAGGACAGCGGGCTTCCCTTTAAAACCCTGCCCGGTATCGGAGAGTTGATAGACGGCAGGGTCAGTGTGAGTGCCATAAGAGAGGTTGCCTACAGGGACCTGCTCGGTCGGGAAATTGTATATATGGAGGAAGACCGCATTGGTAAATATATTGCCGGTAAACGTGTACTTGTTACAGGAGCAGGTGGCTCCATAGGATCTGAACTGTGCAGGCAGATATGCAGGTTTAATCCGGATACTCTTATCCTGTTTGATCAGGCTGAAAGCTCCCTCTATGGTATTGATCTGGAGTTGCGTAATAATTTTTCACAGATAAATATTGTTTCTGTTCTCGGAGATATCCGTAGCAGGAACAGACTTTTTAATACTTTTAATATCCACAGGCCGAATAATGTGTTCCACGCAGCTGCCTACAAACATGTCCCCATGCTTGAAGCCCATCCCAGGGAAGCTGTGCTGAACAATATTGAAGGTGCCAAAAATGTCATAGATACAGCAGAAATGTTTGAGGTGGAGCGCTTTGTCCTTGTTTCCACGGATAAGGCTGTGAGGCCGGCCAATGTCATGGGTGCTACAAAACGTATAGCAGAATTAATGGTACAGGAGCATAATTGCAGTGACAGCTCGGGAATACGTTTTATTACAGTCAGGTTCGGAAATGTTATTGGCAGCGTTGGCAGTGTGGTTCCATTATTTAAAAAACAGATTAAACATGGTGGACCCGTTACCATTACACACCCCGATGTAACTCGTTATTTTATGACAATCCCAGAGGCCAGTCAGTTGATTCTTCAGGCAGGAGCAATGGGTAAAGGTGGTGAGATTTTTATCCTGAAAATGGGAAAACCCGTTAAGATAGCGGAAATGGCAAAAGATTTAATCAAATTTTCCGGACTTGAACCTGATAAGGATATAAAAATTGAATATATAGGACTGCGGCCCGGCGAGAAACTCTACGAAGAACTTATTACAAAAGGCGAAGATATTGTTCCCACAGAACATAAAAAAATTATGGTTCTTAACGGCCAGATCTGCCTTCAGGAACAATTAGATATGAAGATTGACCGGTTAATTGCAACAGCCCAGGCACGAGATGAGGATCAGAACGGAGAACAGATCAGAAGAATGCTTCGACAAATTGTTCCTGCGTATGCAGCGGGTTGTAATAAAGGTTGATCCGGTTTTTATCATACCGGTTTTTATGGCCTTTTTTTTATATATAAGAGCTCACTTTTGACAGAGTAACTGATACTCTTTTTATGTTCGTCAAAATCTCTGATTTTTTAAGGCGCTGTAACTCAGTTCAGATCGACCTCATGGCTGTTATAAAAAATTTTGAATAAGAACAGATGTCTCAAATGGCCTGTCCTCAAAAAGATAATGCCCTGCATCTTTAAACAGATGCACCTTTGCAGCTGGAAAGCGTTTTTTCCATTCATTTAAAAAAGCAAGATCAAATACAAAATCTTTTTTTCCCCATAAAATCATCATTGGAAATTTTTTTAATTTGTGGAGATTTTTATCCACATATCGAACAAGATCATACGAGGCATCTTTTGGGGAAAGGGGGATATCCTGAACAAATTTCAATGTGGCTATTCTGTTTTTCCAGGAGTTATAAGGTGCTGTAAGACCTTTTTTAACCTCTTTTTTAAGATCTGTTGCGGCTGCCATGAAAACAGCAGATTCTGAAAAAATGTTGAATCCGAGGACAGCAGGTATTGCAAGGAAAGTCAGATATTTTATCAGCCACAACCTAAAGGGAAATCTTTTTGTTTCCGGCAAAAAAAATCCCGATGTGTTTGTTATGACAATTTTTCCAATTTTATTTAAGTTCTGCAGAGCCCATGCACTTGCGATCATCCCGCCCCAGTCGTGCACTATAAGGGTGATTTTTTCCTTAAGATCAAGGCTTTTTATCAGGGCATCAAGGTCATTGACACGGGTTTCAAGTGTATAATCATACTCTTTTTCACTGGGCTTGTCGGAAAATCCGCATCCAATATGGTCAGGCACAATAACTCTGTATCGGGGTGAAAGATCATTTACAAGCTGCCTGAAATAAAAGGACCATGTTGGATTTCCGTGCACCATGATAACAGGCCTGCCGCAGCCCTCATCAAGATAGTGCATATAATGGCCGTTTATTCTGATAAAATGCGGTTTAAACGGGTAAAGGTGTTCAAATCCCCTTGTGGAGGTTGTTTTATTGTTGATTGTTCTTTTTATCACCATTTTACACCCATCATAAGGCAGTTAAGGCCTGAACCTATGCCAAGGAAACCTACATAATCCCCATTGCTTAAAAATCCCCTTTCATCTGCAATGGCTGCTGTCATTGGAAGGGAGACCGTGCCCATGTTGCCAAGAAAGGGATAGGTTGAAAAATCTTTCTTTTCATCCATATTGATTGCATTGAGAAACATTTTCTGGTGGGTTGACCCCACCTGGTGACAGATAATTTTATCGGGTTTGTCTTCCGGAATATCAAGCTCTTTTCTTAACTGCATAAAGGTTTGTCCGGCAAGGTTAAGGCCGTGCTCAAGCACAGCTCTGGCATCTGTGCGCATGGTAATTTTTGAATGAACCGGCATACCGGATTCCTCAAATGTCCACCGGCACAGTTTATGATATCTGTTTGCATGCCTTACAACGCTCCCGTCAATACGGTGAAGACCGGTTTTATCCAAATTACCGGTTTTGTCCTCATTAAAGGACCCGTCGGTGAGAAGCACTGCAGCAGCTCCGGAGCCACCTGTCATGGTTGCTATGGTTTTTTTGTAGAATTCAACACTTTTTGCCTCGTTGATCTCATCGATTGTGGATTCAACAATCTGTCTTGCCGTTTCACAGGAGACAACAAGGCCTGCTTTTATATTGCCAAGCTCAATTTCATTTGCCACCTGTACCATGCCTGTTATCACACCGAGGCAGGCATTGGAAACATCGTAAACATGTGCTGAAGGGCTTATCTTCAGGCTGTCTGCCACGGCACAGGCCGTTGCAGGTTCAAAACCATCCCTTCCAACCCCGCAGAATACAAGAGCCTCAATATCATCGGGTGAAATACCAGCAAGCTTTATCGCCTTACGACCGGCCCTGGCTGATCCCCGGGCAAGTGTATGGTCCTTGTCCCAGTATCTTCTTTCCATGATTCCGGTAAGTGTTACAAGCTGGCCCGGTACAAACCCCACTGAGTCGTAAAATGGTTTTAATTTTTCCTCAATATCCTCCGTTGTAACAACATGGGGGGCAAGCTCATAACCTATTGAATTGATATATACCTTTTTATATCTCATTTTATTTCCGTATTTTATAATTTTCTTTTTTAAAACTGCCATGAGGCGGAGCTGGATTTGCCCAGCCGCCTTTCAAAAATAAATGAAAATAGCATAATGCCGCCCTCTGTGGGTGATAGAACCAGCCTAAGGACAGTCGGCGGGTATTTTGTCCTGTCGGTCTAAAGCGCAGGAACTGCGGTCAAGTATGTCCTCAAACAGCCTGCGCTTCTTAACGCCCGACAGGACAAAATACCTGATCGCCTTTGTGTCCTGATGGACTGGTTCTATCACCCACAGGGGGCTCTGATGTCGACACTTTGAACAGCATTCTCAAATAAACCTCCATGAGGCTGATCTGGATTCAAGTCTAAATTTGCCTCACAACAAAAAATGATATAAAAGTAATGTGTTACGTTTTATTTCTTATAAAAAAAACAATAATAAAAGGAGAAAAAAATGACTGAAAAATACGATGCCATTATTATCGGTGCAGGTATTATCGGAACACCCATTGCCTATGAACTTGCAAAAATGGGTTACAAAACTTTGAACGTGGATAAAAAACCGGACGCAGGTGAAGGTTCCACAGCAGGATCATGCGCCATTGTCAGGGCACACTATTCAACGGCAGACGGTGTTGCAATGGCCTACGAGGGTTTTAAGTACTGGTTAGACTGGGAGAATTATCTTGA